>WTCI01000111.1 GCA_013138655.1 Desulfuromonadaceae bacterium
CGGATCAAGAGAGAGAAGGTTCGCGAGTTCAAAGCGATAAAAATGAACTCATGGCGCAATGCCGCCAGCCCCCTGTCCAGCTACGCTATTCCCAACCGTTACTTCAGGGAACTGGGTCTCTTTGAGAGGACTTCAGTGCAAACGGGATACCTGCCTCTCAGCGTTACTGAGGAGAAGAATGGGCAGGAGCCGTATACGAGGCCCGTACGTACGGTTCTGTGAGAGGGCTGAGGCGAGCCTGATTCGCTCACCTCACCCTACTCGATTCGCTTGCTTGACGATGAGTGCGGCAATCCTCTCTGGCGTGCTACCGGTCAGATGGTTCCAGCCGCATCCCAGCCGCTGCTGACCGCTTTGAGATTTATCTCAAGCAGGGCCGGTTTATTGAAGGTTTTGCGCAGGAAAGCTTCAAGTTCAGCCAGCTCGAATATGCCGGTTAAGCGGGCGATGAAACCGAGGACTACGACGTTGGCGGCCTTTGCTGTCCCCGCAGCAGTGGCGAGATCGGTTGCTGGCAGGGCGTGCACCTTGCCCTTGAGATCGGCGGGGATTTGGTCAATCAGCGAACTGTTGTAGATGATCAGTCCGTCTTTCGGGACCAGTGGGCCAAACTTTTCTAGCGATGGGCGGTTGAGGGCGACCAGCACGTTGGGGGCATCGACCACCGGCGTGCTGATCGGGTTTTTGCCGGCGACCACCGAGCTGTTGGCGACGCCGCCGCGCATCTCCGGGCCATAGGAGGGTAGCCAGGTGACCTCCAGATTGTACTGCATCGACATTTGAGCCACCATCATGCCGAGTGACAGAACCCCCTGCCCGCCGAAACCGGCGAACTTGAAGCGCATCTCCTCATAAGGCAGGATCAGTTCTTTATCGACCGTCTTCTCTTCAGCATCAAGGCCAAGCAGCTTGGCCACGGCTGCAAAATCAGCCTCTTTACGTGGCCGTTCCTGTGGTCCCTGTTCGTCGGCGAGATCTTTGAGTACGCCAATCGGGTACTGTTTGCTGACCACATCGTCGATCCACTCGCAGGCCTGTTCCGGGTCCTTTTTCCAGTTTGTCGGACATTGGGAGAGAACCTCAATGAAGACATAGCCTTTCTTGTCTCGCTGAATTTCCAGACCGCGCTTGATCACCTTGACCGCTTGGCGGATGTTGCGTGGGTTGTTGACCCCGACCCGGGCGACGAGTGTCGGCGCTTCCAGTCCGGCAATCATCTCAGCCACCAGTAGCGGAAAGCCGTCATTGCTCTTGCTGCGTCCGTAGGGCGAAGTGGTGGTTTTCTGTCCGAGCAGCGTGGTTGGAGCGAGCTGTCCACCGGTCATGCCGTACAGGTTGTTGTTGACAAAGAAGACGATCATATTCTCGCCGCGGTTTGCCGCATGGATGGCGTTGCCGGTACCGATCGCCGCCAGATCACCGTCCCCCTGATAGGAGACCACGATGCCGTCCGGGTTAGAGCGGCTGACGCCGGTGGCGACCGCAGAAGCACGCCCGTGCGCGGCCGAAACGCTGGCGCTCTCAAAATAGTAGTAGATAAAGACGCCGCAACCGACTGGCCCGACGTAGATGGTTTGATCCTGAATACCCAGTTCGGCCACCTGATCGGCAATGATCTTGTTCAGGGTGCCATGACCACAGCCGGGACAATAATGGGTGGTCTTCTGAAACCCCGGCTTGCGCTCGAAAGTATCGAAAAAGGCCTCGGATTTCTGGAAGATTTTAGGCATTGGAAACCTCCTGCAGGCACTTTTCGACCTGGGCGACGATCTGTTCCAGCTGCGGGAGGTTGCCGCCGACGCGTCCGTACCAGTTCACCTGGTGCTTCGGCAGGGACAGTCGGACATCTTCAACGAACTGGCCGCGGCTCATCTCGACGGCGAGTACCGGTACTCCAGGCTTAACCGTCTTCTGGTAGATAGCTGTGGGGAAGGGCCAGAGGGTCTTTGGCCGGATTAGCGCGGCGCGAATACCGCGGGCGTCGAGTGTCTCCAACGTACTGCGCAACAAGCGGCTGCTGATGCCGTAGCCGGTCAGGACAATCTGGGGATCTTCGGCCCCACTGACCTCGGCCTGGGCCTCGGTCTCACTGATTTGCCGATACTTTTCATGCAGTCGTTCGATATGCGCTTCCATATCGTCGAAATCGAGATAGATAGAGGTGACCAGATTCCGGTTGCTTTCCGGCGAGGCGTCGAGGGCCCAGGGTTTCGCAACCTTCTGAATGGGCTCCTGACGGATGTCGATCGGCTCCATCATCTGCCCGAGGGTGGCATCGGTCAGCAAAAACACCGGGGTCCGCCAGCGGTCGGCCAGATCGAAGGCTTCGATGGTCATGCGATAGGTCTCCTCCACCGATGCCGGGGCTAACACGATGGCACGGTAATCGCCATGTCCGCCGCCTTTGACCACCTGGAAATAGTCGCTCTGCTCCGGGCCGATGTTGCCCAGCCCGGGGCCGACCCGCTGCACATCGACAATAACGCATGGCAGTTGGGCTCCAGCCAGGTAGGAGATCCCTTCCATCTTGAGACTGATGCCGGGACCGGAACTGGCGGTCAGGGTCCGCAGACCGGACGCTGCAGAGCCGAAGACCATATTGATGGCGCCGATTTCGCATTCGGCCTGGACGAATACTTTGCCCAGCGCCAGGAAATATTCACTGGCCGCATGGGCAATTTCGCTCGCCGGGGTGATCGGGTAGCCGTAATAGGCATCGCAGCCGGCAACGAGGGCACCGATCACCACGGCCTCATTCCCTTTAACCAGTTTCTTCAAACCAGTAACTCCTGTTATTCTATGTTGTTAAGGGCGCACCACGGTGACTGCACCCGGTTCGGGGCAAACCAGATAGCAGTTTGCGCAGCCGATGCAACCGTCGCCGGTGACGATGGTGGCCGGATAGCCGAGTTCATTGATCTTATCGGATACGCTCAGGATATTTTTCGGACAGTGAACAATGCAGAGGCCACAGGCCTTGCACAGGTCGGCGTGGATGGTCACCGAAGGTTTTTCGCTGTCCGGTTTGTCGGATGTCTCGTCCTTGAACAGATCGACCTTGATGCCGAGCTGTTCAGTGGCGATTTCGCGCAGCTTATATTTCTGAGTTTTGCCGCTGGCCGTGAGAGGAAATGCGTCGATGAAGAAGACGTGTTTCGGTTTCTTGTAGGGGGCAATCCGGGTGCGGGTGAAATCGATGACATCCTCTTCGGACAGGTCGCTCCCTTCTTTGCGGATGATGAAGGCACCGACCACTTCGCCGTAACGCTCGTCCGGAATGCCGACCACCTGCACATCGAGGACGCCGTCCATGGTATAGAGGAATTCCTCGACCTCGCGTGGGTAGATATTTTCGCCACCGCGGATGATCATGTCCTTGATCCGGCCGGTGATGCGGTAGTAACCATCTTCATCCATTTCCGCTTGGTCGCCGGAGTGGAGCCAGTCTTCGGTATCGATCGCCTCAGCGGTCTGTTCGGGTAAATTGTAGTAGCCCTTCATGATGTTGTAGCCACGGCAGCAGAGTTCACCGCGCTGGTTTGGCGCGAGCGTGGCACCGGTTTCGGGGTCGATGATTTTGACCTCTATTTCGGGAAGAGCCATGCCGACGGTACCGACCCGGTGGTCGATGGAATCGTCGGTGCGGGTCTGGGTGATGACCGGCGAAGCCTCGGTCAGTCCGTAGGCGATGGTGATGTCGCGACAGTGCATCTTCCCCATGACTTGGCGCATCGTTTCTTTGGGGCAGGGTGAGCCGGCCATGATGCCGGTGCGCAGAGAACTGAGGTCGAACATGTCGAACATCGGGTGATCCAGTTCGGCAATGAACATGGTCGGCACACCGTAGATCGCGGTACACTTCTCTTTTTGCACTGCCGCCAGGGTTAACAGCGGATCGAAGATCTCAAGCGGAACCAGGGTGGTGCCGTGGGTGAGCGCTGCCATCACGCCGAGCACACAGCCGAAGCAGTGGAACAACGGCACCGGCAGGCAGAGCCGGTCGGCTTCAGTGAACTTCTGTCGTTCTCCGATGTAATAGCCGTTGTTGAGAATGTTGTAGTGGCTGAGCATGACCCCTTTCGGGAAACCGGTGGTCCCGGAGGTGTACTGCATGTTAATGACATCATGCGGATCAAGGGATGACTTTATCGCGTTCAACTCCGTATCGTCGTACTGGTCGCCGAGCAGCATCAGCTCGCGGGTGTTGTACATGCCGCGGTGTTTTTCCTGGCCGATGAAGATGATGTTCTCCAGGCTCGGAAACTTCTTGCTCTGCAACCTGCCGCGCTGGCAGGAGCCGAGTTCTGGAATGAGTTCGTTGACTGTTTTCAGGTAGTCGTGGTCGCGAAAACCGTCGATCAGCACCAACGCTTTGAGGTCGGCCTGACGGACCAGATATTCCAGTTCGAAGCTGCGGTAGTGGGTATTGATGGTGACCAGCACTGCGCCGATTTTGGCGGTAGCGAACATGAAAGTCGTCCAGTCTGGCACGTTGGTCGCCCAGATGCCGACATGGTCTCCCTTGCCGATACCGATGGCCAGCAGGCCTTTGGCCAGTTGGTTGACGCGCTGGTCAAATTGGCTGAAGGTGAATCTCAGGTCGCGGTCGGGGTAGACGATGAATTCATGATCCGGCAGGCGCTGAACCTGATCTTCAAAAAAAGCGCCGATGGTTTTATCAGTATGGGGCATTACGGCTCCTTCGTCCCCGAGCAGGGGGCATAAACGACAGCCAGGATGCGTGCGCTGTCATCGCCCTTGGCATGAACATCATGGGGCACGACAGAGTCGTAGTAGATACTCTCTCCGGCTTCCAGTTCGTAGGTCGTGCGGCCGTAGTTAATCTGGATAGCACCGGAGAGCACAAAGATGAATTCTTCACCTTCATGGGCGGACAGTGGCGGGGCCTCGCCGGTCCGCGGCTTGACATCGATCATGAAGGGTTCCATGTGGCGGTCGCGCTTGCCGGCGCCCAGGGAGTAGAAATCGAGATTACTACAGGTAGCGTTGGGGTCCTTACCAGAGAAGCGGATCACGTTTGGCGTCTGGGTGGAATTAAACACTACCGGGCCATCCAGCGGATCATCGTCCAGAAGGGTGCCGAGTCGTACGCCCAGTGCTCGTGAAATTTCCATCAGCGGGGTGAGCGAGGGAACCAGAGCTCCATCCTCAATCTGCCGGATTTGATCGGCATGGCATTGACTCTGCTCGGCCAACTGCTCGACGGTCATTTGCTTGACGTTGCGCAATTGACGGACCTTGGCTCCTATCCTATTCTCAGCAGACATCTCGACTCCTTTTTAACGATTTTTTGGCAATAAAAACAGAAGGATCAGATAACATATCATGAAACATAATAACCTGCCCGATATGATAATAATCGTCAAGGCAGAAGTTTATTTCCGGTGAAGTTTTGTTTTGGTGGGGATATACAGAGTTCCCGTCCTCTGGACGTTTTTTACTATACGGCTGGGGGCAGCTTTGTTATCTTGCGCTAATGGGGGCTCGGTAAATGAATAAAAATATGTTTGCCAGCGATAATTACAGCGGTGTCTGTCCTGAGGCTTGGCAAGCCATGGCAGAAGCAAATAGTGGCGATGTCAATTCCTATGGTGACGACCCCTGGACGGCGAGAGCCTGTGACCAGTTACGTGAATTTTTTGAGACCGACTGTCAGGTTTTTTTCGTCTTCAATGGCACTGCTGCTAATTCACTGGCACTGGCCGCCCTCTGCCGTTCTTATCACAGCATCATCTGTCACGAGATGGCCCACGTGGAAACGGATGAATGTGGGGCAGTGGAGTTTTTTTCTAACGGCACCAAGATTCTTCTCGTCCCTGGGGCTGACGGCAAGATTGATCCTGATGCAGTGACCCGGACCGTTGAGCGGCGCACCGATATCCATTATCCAAAACCGAAAGTGCTGAGTATTACTCAGGCGACCGAGCTGGGGACGGTTTATTCAACTGAGGAGTTGCAGCTTGTCGGCGATCTGGCCAGGCGCCATCAGCTGAAGTTGCATATGGATGGTGCCCGGTTCGCCAACGCGTTCGCTACGCTCAATCTGCCGGCTAAAGAAATAACCTGGCAGGCGGGGGTAGATGTGCTGACTTTCGGCGGCACCAAAAACGGCATGGCAGTCGGCGAGGCGGTGGTCTTTTTCGACCGGCAACTGGCCGAGGAATTTGATTATCGATGTAAACAAGCGGGCCAGCTGGCCTCGAAGATGCGTTTTTTGTCTGCCCCCTGGGCCAGCATGTTGCAGCAAGGCACCCTCTTACAGAATGCCGCCCATGCCAATCGCTGCGCAAAGTTGCTGGCGGAGCAATTACAGTCGTTGGATGTGATTCAACTGGTTCATCCGGTGCAGGCCAACGCGGTTTTTGTGCAGATGCCGGAAGCTTTGATTGATGCATTGCATGCAGCCGGGTGGTATTTTTACACCTTTATCGGTTCCGGCCATGCCCGGTTCATGTGCTCATGGCAGAGCCGGGAAGAGGAGATCCTTGGTTTTGGCGAAGAGTTGCGCAGGATTGCTGCGGATCTCTATGTGGATTAACGGCTATGTGGATTAACGGAATCTAGCGATGGCGACCTATACGGATTTCAGTACAATTATCAAAAACATGGGAGAGCTTCCGCCGTCACCGCTTGTGGCGAGCAAGATACTCGAACTGTTACGAAAACCGGACCTGACGATCAAGGAACTGGCCAACGCCGTATCCCTGGATCCGGTGCTTTCAGCGCGGCTGATGCGGATGGCCAATTCGGCTTTCTATGAGCAACAAAAGCAGATCACCACTGTTGACCGGGCGATTATTGTTATTGGTGAAAATGTCCTGAAAAATCTCGCTCTGGAAAGCAGTTTGCGTAATGCACATAAAACCTACGGTCTGCTGGAGCGACGCTTGTGGGAAATGTCGATCGGCAGCGCCGTGGCCAGCCGGATGCTTGCTGACCAGCTGACCGAAATCGATAAAAATGAGGCCTATCTGGCCGGTTTACAGCACCATATCGGCAAAGTGGTGATGATGAATCGTGACAAGGATCTTTACAAGGAAGTGGTCCGGATTGTTGATGCCGGGAAGGGTAGCCTGCAGGATGTCGAGCGCGCCCTTTTTGCCTACTCTCACGAGTTGGTCGGGGCAGCCCTGCTCGACCACTGGAATTACCCGAGAACACTCGTCAAAGCCACTCAGTATCACCATGAATTCGAAAAACTGCGGGATGAAGATGGGGAAGTCTTTACGATTTGTGCGATTCTTTGCCTGGCAAGTGATTTCTGTCGCTATTACGGTATCGGTCAATTGCAGTCGGACGACAGCATCGATCTGACCAGAAACAAGGGAGCGATGGCATTGGCAGCCAACCCGATCGTGGTTGATGACCTGTTGGAAAAATTTCACCCCGAGTTTATCAAAGAGCGTAATCTCTTCCTGTCTTGATGCCGCCTGGCAGCCATGCTAATTTTGATTTTAATGTAATCCGCACTTCCTCCTCCCAAGGAGACGGTTTATGTGCAAGAAAATCTTTATCGCCGCGACCGATCAGCACTGTGGTAAAACCACAACCAGCTTGTCTTTGTTGCATCTGGCACGCAGGAAATACCAAAGGATTGGTTTCATCAAGCCGTTCGGCCCGAAAAGAATCAGTTGCCGGGGGCGGGATGTCGATGTTGATGCGGCGCTCATAGCGCATGTTTTCGATATGGATAAGGATCTGTCACTCATGTCGCCGGTGGTGCTGCAGCCGCAGACAACCCGCGATGTTCTTGATGGAAAGATCGATCCGCAACTTTATCTGGAACAGATCTGCCGGGCGACGGCCGCGTTGGAAGACAAGTGTGATTTTCTGATTATCGAGGGGGCCGGGCATGCCGGGGTCGGTTCGGTGATCGGTTTGAACAATGCCCAGCTGGCGAAACGTCTGAATGCCCCGGTGCTGATGGTTGCCGGTGGCGGGATCGGCAACGTCATTGACGCGATAAACCTGAATCTGGCCCTCTTTCGGGAAGCCGGTGCCGAGGTTCGGGTGGTGCTGCCGAACAAGTTGCTGAAGGAGAAGCGGGACACGACCCTGCATTATCTCCGTTTGGCGTTCAAGGAGAGTGGCATCAGGGTGATCGGGGGGTTTAACTATTCGCCGATCCTCGCCAACCCGACATTGAAGTATCTCTCGGAACTGCTGAAGCTTGAGTTGCATGCTGCGCCGGAAGATGCCCGCCGAATTACCCATCATTTCCAACTGGGGGCGGCTTCAACCCAGCGGGTCATTGATAAACTGCTCGATTCGACTCTACTGGTTGTCACCAGTAGCCGGGACGAAGTGCTGGTTATGCTGGCGACGCTCTATCATCTTCCCGAATACCGGGCTAAAATTGCCGGCCTGGTCATCTCGGGGGTTGCACCGGTTGCCGATATTGTCCAGCGGGTTCTCGACGATGCCGGGATACCCTACATGCGTTCGACCGATACAATGGCGAAAATTTATACGACCATCATGGAGGATGTCGCCAAAATTCGCGCAGATGACGAGGAAAAAATTGCCCTGATACAGCAACTGGCTGAGACCGAGCTCGATTTCGAAACCATAGATCGCCTCTTCTGAAAAAATTGGTAACTATTCAGAACGGGTGCTGATGGCCTGGTGCCGCCCATTCCAAGGGCCGCATGAACCCATCCCTGGGGCTTGACTGTCGCCATCCGGGCGACAGACACCCTTTCCATGGGCATCACCAGCACATCTTGCTGAACAGTTACAAAAATTCTATAATTGATGGTCTCGCAAAAAAGAATACGCTGCCGTCATCGATAATCAAAGGACATATTTTCATGGGTTGGTTGGGAAAAATATTCGGCGGCGGTGCCTCCGTTGATGGCTTGCGCAAAGCGCTGGCGCAGAAGCGTTTTGCCGATGCCCGGTTGCTGGCCGAGCAGCTGCAGGGACAGAATTTGCCCGCAGAAGAGGTTGCCGAAGTGGAGCGCTTAGCGGTGACTGCCGGTGATGGATTGGCTCGACTGAACCTGGACGAGGCTTGCGGTTTTCAGCGAGCCGGGGAGTCAGAGCGGGCTGACGAACATCTGCAATTGGCTCTGCAGCAAGTCTGTAGTGCCGAGTTGCGCAGGGAGATTGAGGAAGCGAGCATGAAACCGCTTCAGCCGACCATTGAAAATGTGCCGGAAGTGTTGTCCAATGTTTCCTGTAGTCGTTGTGCCCCGCAGAAGCTGACGCCATTGGCTCATGAGGAAAGCGATTTTCCGGATCTCGACAGTCGACTGGAGTTGGTGTTGATCTCTTACCCGCCGGACCTTGCTGAACGCTACCGGCACAAAAGTGAGCAATTCCTGGAGGGCTTTCTGTTTGCCCATGCGGGTCAGGATGGAGAGGCGTTGTTGAGTTGGCAGGGGCTTTCGGGGGCAGAGCAGGATGACCTTTACTGGTTCGAATTGGGATCTGCCCAAGCTCGCTGCGGCCAAAGAAAGGATGCCCGAAAATCGCTGGAAAAGGCGTTGCGGGAGAATCCTGACTTGCTGCCGGCAACCGAAGCGCTGGTGTCGGTGCTGGTGGCTCTCGGTACCGCTGATAAGGCCCGGGAACTCTTGCAGGGGATGCTTGACAGGGGGCAAGACCCGGCCTTTTGCCACGCCCAATTGGCGTACCTCTCCGTTCAGGAAAAAGCGCGGGAACAGGCACTTGTGCATACTCGCCAGGCTCTGGTAGAGGGTGCTGGCGATCCTTCATTTCTGGTGTTGGGAGCGTCTTTACTGGAACAGGCGGGTGCGCTGGATGAGGCGGAGGTCGTGTTGAATCGGCTGTCCGGAGGGGGCTGTCGCGGGGGGCTGAACCTGCCGTTGGCAGAATTTCTGTTGCGGCAGCAACGGGATCTGGGAAAAATACTTGATACGTTCAACGCGGCCTGCCGTGAGGATCCGGAAAATCCCCGTTGGCAGTTACGTGTGGCTCAAACCTATCTGGCTCGCAACTGGCGTAAAGAGGGATTGAATTTGCTGAAAAAGGTGGTTGATGATCCGCGGCTGGCTCCTGAGCTGCATCAGGAAGCAGTCACCCAACTGGCCGGATTGGATGCCTGAAAATGCCGAGCATTGTCGAGGTTAAAAAGTATCTGGCCGAGCATGGAATCGAAGTCCGCGAGTATCAGCAGCCGACCCCGACCGCTGAGGCCGCGGCTGCAGCGGTCGGTTGCACCCCCGCCGAGATTGCTAAAACCCTGCTGTTTCTGATCGGCGGGAAGCCGGTTGCCGTTGTCACCTGTGGTGACATGAAGGTCAAGAGCTCGCCCTTAAAGAAGGCGGCAGGATTCTCCGGCAAGGTGAAGCTGCCGCACGCCGAAGAGGTGTTGCAATATACCGGTTATCTGCTGGGCGGGGTCTGCCCTTTTCTGTTGTCCAGGGAATTGCCGATATTGCTGGACGTTTCCCTCCAGCGCTTTGAGAAGGTTTACGCTGCCGCAGGAAATGATTATTCAGCTGTTCCGGTAACCTATCAGCAGTTGCAGCAGTTGCAGCAGTTGACAGGGGGGCAAGCTGCAGTTGTCTGCGGCTAATTTGCAAATTCGGAGGAATGGTTATGCTTGAATTATTACGTCAGCGGCGCAGTGTCCGGAAATTTCACAATCGGTCGGTCGAACCGGAGAAGATCGAGCAGCTTTGTGAGGCGTTATTGCGGTCTCCGACTTCGCGGGATCTGCAACCCTGCCAGTTTGTGGTCGTTGATGACGCACAGCTTTTGCAGCGATTTGCCAGCGCCAAAGCACACGGTACCGCCTTTTTTGCCGGTGCCCCTTTGGCGGTTGTCATCGCTGCCGATCCGACAGTCAGCGATGTCTGGATTGAAGATTGCTCCATCGCGGCAATTATTGTGCAGTTGGCGGGTGAAGAGCTCGGGTTGAAAAGTTGCTGGGCGCAATTGCGCCTGCGCCTGCACGATGGGGAAACGGCTTCGGAATATGTCCGCGAGTTGGTCGGGTTGCCGGTGGGGACGGAGGTGCCGATGGTGATCGCTTTCGGCTATCCGGATGAAGAAAAAGCGGGGCACCCACGCGCATCTCTGTTGGATGAAAAGATCCACCGGAACAAATTTAGTGGCTAAGAAAGATTATTTGCTTGTCAGTTCCGCAAGCGTTTGCCGATAACACTCGGCATCTTCGTCGGAAAAACAGCAGAAAATAATTTTTTCCAGTGAATTTTTCTGCTTGAGGAATTGCAAGGTTTCATGAATGGCAATCCGGCAAGCTTTTTCAATGGGGTAGCCATAGACCCCGGTACTGATCGACGGAAAGGCAATGCTGGTTAGACCGATATCTGCTGCGAGACGCAAACTGTTGCGGTAACAGTTCGCCAGCAATTGTGGTTCACCCTGAGTACCGCCGTGCCATACCGGGCCGACGGTGTGAATCACTTTCTTTGCCGACAGACGGTAACCGGCGGTTATTTTTGCTTCCCCGGTTGGGCACCCATGCAAGGTTCGACATTCTGCCAGCAATTCCGGTCCGGCAGCGCGATGAATGGCACCGTCTACACCACCGCCACCGAGCAACCTGTTGTTGGCGGCATTGACGATGGCAGCAACGGAGAGTTGGGTGATATCCCCCTGGATAATTTCAATTTCGGCAGCCATGCTGACCTCCGTGCATCAATATTGATGCTTTCGCAAAAAAAAACCTTGAGATGGCTAAGAAGAACTATAGCGAAACAAACTGAGATTTCCAGTTCTGGTGTTTAGATGGATATTCCCGCTGACATGACTTTTAATCGACAGCTTGTTAAGCGGGGAAACGGTTCAGGGTAAGGGTTGATTCCGCACGCTTGGACAGCCGCAAAAACGGCGTTGATGAGCCAGGCAGAGGAGTTGGTTGTCGAAACGCTTCGCCTGCTCGCGGCAGAGTTCCAGTTCGCGTTCACTGAGAGGTTGGCCACAGAGGACGCAGCATGCGCAGCCCTTTCTTTTTTCAGGACAGCTCAGGAGCAATCATGATAGCAGCACATGGTAGCAAGGTTAAAGTCCATTATACCGGCACTTATGACCATGGTGAGGTGTTCGATTCCTCCTCGGAAGGGTGCCCGCTGGAATTCGAGGTTGGGGCCGGGCAGGTGATTCCCGGTTTTGAGAAGGCGGTGATCGGAATGTCGGTTGGTGACTCGAAAAAGGTGCGCATCCCCGAAGAGGAGGCCTATGGTCCCTATAATCCGGAGATGATGTTTGAGACCGATCCCAGCCAGTTTGAGGAAGGATTGGCGCCTGAAGCGGGACAACAATTTCAGACTGAATTGGAAGATGGAACACCACTGCTGTTGACGGTGATGACCGTTACCGAAGATAAGATCGTTATGAACGCCAACCATCCGATGGCCGGTAAAACTCTCAATTTTGCAATTGAAATGGTCGAGATCAATTAAGTTTTCTACTGCGGTTTTGCTCCACCGGCCCGGTTGCAACTTTTGCAACCGGGCTATTTTAGTGCTGTGAACCAGGCATAGTTGATGACGGCGATAGCCAGAAAAACCAAGGCCGCGTTGGTGGGTTTATCTGGCGGACCAAGCTTGCCCAAAAAGAATTTGTAGGTTAACCCCAAGACAATCCCCGCCAGCAGACCGAACAGGTGGGCACCAAGATCGGTTGTGTCGCCAGCCGCTCCAAGCATCGCCAGTAAGCCCAGTGCGGCTGCAATTGGGAGTGGCCAGCGGTGGCGTAAATTGATTCGGTAATGCAGCATGTTGATCGCTGCAAGTATGCCGACGGCACCGAAGACGGCAGTTGATGCCCCGATGGAACGGTGGTTTTCTGCTTGCAGCAGAGCGTTCACTAAATTGCCAAGGGCTCCAGCAGCGAGGATAAGATTCCAAGCTGGCCCAGAGCCGAGATCACGGCAGAGACGGAGCATGAATATCCCACCAACAAGCATGTTGCTGGCCAGGTGTAAGGCTCCGGAATGCAGAGTCAGGGCAGTGAACAGCCGCCACCATTCTCCGGCTAATATTTTCCCGGCCTGGGCATTGCCCTGGGCCATCCAGTCGACCGGATGGCCGAATAAAGTGATTTTCTGCAAAGTGAAATTGTGGAAGATTGCCAGTAGAATCAGCACCCAGATGGTTGCGGCCCGGTTTTCCTGTTGTGGCGGTGACGTCGGAAGGGGGGGCGGCCAGTTGCGATTTTCTATCTCATATTTGCGCAATTCTTCGCAGGCTTCCTGAAACTGATCGATCGGCACCAGTATTTGCCGGCCTTGCGTGCTTTGTTCGCTGCGGCAAGGGATCTGCCGAGCCTGTAAAACCAGTGCCCAGTTGCGCAGTTGTTTTTTTGTCAGCTGACGGACTGTCAGTCCATCTTTCAGTTGTGGTGGAATTGCCACCCAGTCCAATTGTTCAATCTCAATGTCCGTTTTGTCCGTCATCCCGCTATCTTCGCAGATGAGCATTGCCAGGTCATCAGATAACTGCTACATCCATTTGTATGACGATGACGGTTAAAAGCTTTGCCTTGGAACAAAACCTCTGGTGCCGGATTGAAAACGCGGTCAAGCAGAGATTGGAAGAGAAGGTTGTCGATGCTCTTTTGCAGCGTTTGGCGGTGGTTCCGATTAAAAGCAGCCGGGCAACTCGAACGCTCGGAATCTATGTATTCACAGCTGAAGAACCGGTTTGTATCCGCCTGCAGTTTGCGCAATCTACAGAGAGTCTGCAGCAGACTTTATTGCACGAAGTGGCGCATGTCTGTGACCATTTGAGTCATCAGCCGAAAAAAGTTCAGCGCCGTGGTCATGGCAGGAACTGGCAAGCCTGGGCCGTAGCGTTGGGGATTCTTCCGCTCCGATGTGGCGAAAGTGCTGAGCTTGCCCAGTTACACCGCACTCGGCTGAAGCCGGTTGCGGTTTGTCAGAAATGTGGTTTTGTTTTGCGACGGATCAGGCGCTTGAACCGCCGGGATGACTACATCCATAGTTCCTGCGGCGGCCGTTTGAAAACGCTTTGAATCAGTCAGGCAGGCAACTGATCCTGATTTTTGCCGGGTCTTTTCCTCCGGGAATTCAATTTGAAAAATGTGACCGATTTCACTGTTTCAGGGAGTTGACAGCAGTCTACCTAGCTTTGCCAGTTTTATTTCTTTTGCGGCGGCTACCTGTTCGGGGCCGAACATCCAGCTGAGTTGACCAAGCATCAAGCTGACATCCGCCAGTTCCGCAATGACCGCCTGTTTGTCTATTTTACCGCGCCGGTAATGTTTCAGCGCGGCGATCAATTCGGCACATTCTTCGACCGCCTGGTCGTACTGGGCCTCTTCCCCCCATTTGTCGAGGGTTGCTTGATAGATCTGTTCCAGTGGCATAATAGATCCTGTGATAGTTGATGGTGTCGCAAAAAAGTCCGCCCTCCGGCATTGCAGCAGTTTTTTAGGATCTCGATATACCATATGTATGCCTTCGCCCCTGAAAAACCACTACGCCTTGTAGGTCGAAATTTTTACTTAGCCATCTCATGCCTTTTTGTGAGTGCATCATAGTTGATTGCATCATAGTTGATTACATAGATTAATGAAAAAGGCTGCCCGATTCGGCAGCCTTTTTCATTAAGTTGTCAGTTTGATCGTCACGCAGTGTCCGGATGGTCCTTCTGGAGAAAGAGTGTCAGTTTTTCTTCCACCAGGGTCAGATGCTCCATCATCCGGTCGCGGGCACGCTCCGGGTCGTGATCGGCAATCGCTTCCATGATTTCACGGTGATGATTGAGCAGTAGCTCGATGTAGCCTTCCTTGCTGTAAAACTCGCTCAATGCTTCCATGATGGTGGTTTGAAAGAGCTTTTGGACAATATCGAGGATATGGACCTGCAAGGTATTGTGGGTGGCCGCAGTGATGGTCAGGTGGAATCGAAAGTCAACTTCAGCGTCCCAGTTCCCACTGGCGGCTAGCTCAACCATGGTGTTGTAAAGTTCCCGTAAACGCTCAATCTCGGAATCGTCGGCGCGCTTTGCCGCCAGATAGGCAGACCAGGTTTCCAGGCCGATACGGACTTCTGTCAAAGCATGCAATATACGTGGGTCACGCTGCTCAACCATACTGGCCAGTGGGTCGGCCATGGTGGCATCCGCCAGTGAACGGACGTAAGTGCCGCCGCCCTGACGTGATTCGAGAAAGCCCATTGCTTCGAGCACCATGATGGCTTCGCGCACAGAGGGGCGGCTGACGCCGAGAAATGATGCTAATTCCCGTTCCGAAGGAATCTTCTGGCCAGGACTCAGCTCACCGCGTGAGATCAGTTCTTTGATCTGGTTGACGATCTCTTCGGAGAGTTTTTTCGGACGGATCGGTTTAAAGACTGTGGCCATAAGTTCCTCCAGATTGCTTGGTAAGACCTTTTACCACGGCTGTTGGGCAATAACAAGACAAGAGAATCTGACGATAGCTGCAGTCTGCTTCCTTTTATTGAACCATGACCTGCTATTGGTGAGATAAGTCAGCGGTCAGACCAGTTGTGTCGGCGGTTCTTTAGCTTTTTGCGTCCGCTGGAAGCGCTTAAACCACGTCTTGAAATCTTTTTCTTCCCGCTCCATTTCAAAAGCGTTAATCAACCCCCGTGCTAATGAGACGGCGACTGCCCGGTTTCGTAAATTGAAAGAGGCGCCAACTTTTTCACAGTGGAACTGTTCCTGGTCGAGGCCGAGCTTGTTGTAGAGGGAGTTGAGCCGACTTTGCACTCCGCGTCGGGAAAGGTAGCGTCGTTGGGCAATCAGGTTGTCAGTCAGGCCCAGCGAAATGTCGAGCAATGCCTCGTATTCAATGTCAGACAGGGCCGTCAAGCTGTGTCCTGCCCGTCCCTGCACTTTGCGCACCTCTGGAGAAATCCAGCACTGTTCCTCCAGAAGGACGGTCCGAATGGCCGAGGTAATCCGCTCTCGGGGGCTCGATTTAAGGATGTAACCATAGACCGTCTCCGGTGGAACAATTTTCGTCAGGGCGCGGACATACATCTCATCCTTGAACTGGCTCCAGAAAACAATGCGGGCTTCCGGCTGTGCTTGCCAGAGGCTCTGGGCCAAATCGATCCCGTTCATTTCCGGCATCTGTATGTCACTGATGATTAACGGATTAGTGCGGGTCAAAGCAATATCCAAGGCATCTTTGCCGTTGGGTGCCCGGGTGATCCGGACCTCCTCATCCCAGTCTGAAAGCAGTTGTTCGAGGAATTCATAATCTTTCGGATTATCTTCAGCAATCAGAATTTCAATCGGTTCCATTGGTTTTGCTCCAAAAAATGATGTACTCGCAAAAAGTCATGAGATGGCTAAGCAAAAATTTCGACCTACAAGGCGTAGTGGTTTTTCAGGGGCGAAGGCATACATACGGTATGTCGAGATCCTGAAAAACTGCTGCAACGCCGGAGAGCGGACTTTTTGCGACGCCATCAAAAAATAGCTTAGGAGGGTGTCGGACTCTCCTAGGAGACGAGCAGGGTCAGTTCAAAGCGGGTGCCGGAAGAAAAGCGCGAATTTTTCCAGGTGACGTCGGCACCGATACTTCTGGCCCGTTCCTGAATGTTGCTCAATCCCCGACCCCGGCCGGGGTCGGACAAGTCAGCGATTCCATTGCCATTATCTTCGACAGAGAGGACCAGTGTTTTGTCCCGCACTTCCAGATTAACTTCGTAGCGACTGGCGGCAGCATGCTTGAGGACATTCTGGATTGCTTCCAGGGCAATCCGGTAGAGGGCCAGTTGCCGAACCCGATTTAGATTCAATGCGCCGATTTTCGGATCGAGATAGAGGTGGTACTCAGGAAGGCTCTCAATTGAACAATAGCGATCCAAGTGAGCTTCGATTGCTGCACCCAAACCGAGAATGTCGAGAGTTTGCGGGTGCAGGTTGTTCATGATGTCACGCAGGTTGGTGATTGCGCGATCCAGGTCCTGTTCCAGTGCGGTAATACTCTGGAGCGTTTCCTGATCCACTGATTTTGCCGCCAGGCTTTGTATGCCCCGCAAAATTGCCGAGAGGTCGGTCAGTGACTGGTCATGCAGATCCATAGCGATTCTGCGTCGCTCGTCCTCTGCACCTTCGAGCAGTTTTTCTGTGCCGACAACCTGAATCAGGCGGCCGGTCATGCGCTTGATCGAAACACCCAAAGCATCCAATTCGTCACGGATGTTATCGGGTGCTGGTGGCAGGACCAGTTCACCACCGGCAATTCGGCCGGCACTGTCCGACAATAACTGGATACGATTGAGGATCCGCTTGCTGAAGTAGCTGGCCAGCACGAGTCCGAGAAAAATTGCCAGGCCGATGACCGAAATTGATACCAGCACCGATCGCTCAACCAGTTGATTGATATCTTGACTGTGCCGGTGGCGCAGCTTATTCCGGTGAATCTGGGTCGTGTTCGACAGGTTCGATAGCTGGGCTCGAAGGTGGGCATAAAGCTCGGCAGTCTGTTCCGGTTCCGGGCCGTTGATCGGATTGAGTTTGCCGGCGAGG
Organism: Desulfuromonadaceae bacterium; assembly: GCA_013138655.1. GTDB lineage: Bacteria > Desulfobacterota > Desulfuromonadia > Desulfuromonadales > Geopsychrobacteraceae > Malonomonas. The sequence goes on from WTCI01000111.1 coordinate 17,484, forward strand.
GTATGGAGCTGACTGAGTTCGTTGTTCTCTTTCAGTGGCCCGAATGGTTCAATCCGCTCGATGGCATCAATCAGGCGATCATAGAGATCGGCGACCAGGGCCATTTCTTCCGGTGAGGCAATCCCCGTGTGCTGGAAGGTGCGAATGATGACGTGCAGGCGCCTGGCAGCCATATCCGCTTCAGCCAGGGCGATAAAGGTTGTGCCGAGCGCCTTGGCTTCCTGGCGGATCAGGGTCAGGTTCCGGTAGGTATACTGCATGAAAGCAAGCAATAGAACCAGCAATAACAGGACGGTCGCGGGGGCCAGCAGTATCTGTTGTTTGACGGTAATTCGCATGTGTGCAGCTTAACATGTGGTTTCGGGGAAAGCACTGTGCAGATGCGCAGTCGGCAATTGCCTGCCCATGTGCTCTCTCGGAGGCTCTGGCAGTGAACTTTGAGATCGGGTAATAAGGGGGACTAAAAGAGAAAGCCCCAAAGACCTGGAGGGGGGGGAGGTCTTCGGGGCCCGAAACCTTAAAAAAGGTCTCTAGTGCTCTTTATATAACAATTGACGGAAAAAGTGAACCGTAAATTTTTGCTTAGCCATGACTTTTTGCGCGTGCATCAAATTCGGGCGACTAGTTTTTTTCTCTTTCATTCACCGAGTAACTCGGCTGGTGTGTTAACGGCAGTGTGATGGCAAATTTGCTTCCTTGTCCCGGCACTGAACAGACCCTGATGGAACCGGCATGCGCATCGACAATCCATTTAGCAATCGCTAATCCGAGCCCGGAGCCGCCATCGTTACGGTTGCGAGTTTTGTCGATCCGATAAAATCGGTCAAAGATATGTTGCTGATGTTCGCTGTCGATTCCGATGCCGGTATCTTCAATAATGATTCTGGCTGCTTCTCCCTGAAGTGACCAGTTGATAATGATGAGTCCCCCCTCAGGTGTGTACTTGATTGCGTTCGTTAATAGATTGAGGAAAACCTGACGCAGCCTGGCGCCGTCGGCAAACAAGCTGATCTGTTCTTCCTCCCCTTTGAGTTCAAGCTTGATTTGCTTGGACTCGGCTAATATTTTTGCCTGTTCATGTAGCTCTTCCAACAGGGTTCCGAGGTCAAGAGCTTCCATCTTCAGGGGAATTTCTCCCAGTTCGCTTTTCGATAAAAGGAGCAGGTCTT
>WTCI01000196.1 GCA_013138655.1 Desulfuromonadaceae bacterium
CCTGTTTCTCGACACTACGCAGGCCCCGCAATAAACGCAAATGCAACTGATCATCAGGGGTATAAGTCTGAATCAACGAGTAATAATGTTCCGGCGAAGAGAGTGGTACACCATCAATCTCCAGAAGGACATCGGCAACCTGCAGACCGGCTTTTTTTGCTGGAGAGTCGTCCAACAACTCTTCGATCAAAACACCCCCCTCGCCATTCGACCGGGTGAATGATCGACTGACCTCGCTCGGAACGATACCGACAAAAGCCCTGCGAACCCGGCCGTAATCGATGAGATCATTCACCACCCGCTTGACGGTATTGATTGGAATGGAAAAGCCGATCCCCTGAGCCTGACGTGCAATTGCCGTATTGATCCCGATCAGCTCACCATTAATATTGATCAGCGGCCCGCCTGAGTTCCCCGGATTGATCAGCGCATCAGTCTGGATGAAAACCGATGAGAGGTTTTTATCGATCTGGATACGCCGTTTCACTGAGCTGATAATTCCGGTCGTAATTGAATGGCCCAATCCAAGCGGGTTACCTATAGCGATAACCGATTCTCCCAACAGAAGATCATCAGAACGGGCGGGACGCAGGTGGGGATAATTCCCCTTCTCGATAATTTTCAGCACGGCCAGATCGATGCGGCTGTCTTCACCAACCAGGGCAGCCTCCAGCTCTTTATTCGTTTCCGGGAGGGCAACAAAAATTCTTGAGGCCTTATCAACCACGTGAGCATTTGTCAGGATATGTCCCTGACTGTCAATGATCACACCGGAGCCGAGAGACTGGGTCTTGTAACTGCGGGGCGGGAGCATATCATTGAAAAAATCTTCAAAAATTGAATCGCCGAAACCGAAAAAAGGGCTACTCCTTCGTTGGACAATTTTTTCTGTACGGATATTCACGACAGCATCGCGTGCCTTGGCCACGGCATCAACGACAGGCGTCCGCCTCTCCGCGGAAACAGCGGGCACCACACAAAGACCCAGCAGAAGAAACGCAATCATTATTTGCCGCAGAAACATAGCAACGAGACCTCTAAAAAAAAAGGGGGGGGGAGGCTTCAAATGAAGCCCCTTCTTTTATTGCTGGAAGCAGTTTTCTAGGATATGCTGCGACATCGTTGGAGATCCGGATGTCGCTGTTTATCAATACCCTGATCATTGTTTTGCCAGTTTTTCTAGTAATTGGACTGGGTCAATTACTCCGCCGGTTGCGCCTGTTTGACGAAACCTTTCTTCAGCAGACCAATCGACTGGTTTACGTTGTTTTTCTGCCACTTTTACTTTTCCACAAAATCGGCAAGGCTGACTTTACGGCGTTCTTTAATGGCTCGCTGGTGATAGCTTCCTCGTTGGTTATTTTACTCGGTTTTCTGTTTACTTACGGTTATAGCGGATTTAAAAAGTACCCTGCGCCAGTCCGGGGAAGTTTCTGCCAGGGGGCCTTTCGCGGCAACCTTGCTTATATCGGCCTGGCAATCTGCTTGAATGCGTACGGTGAAGATGGATTAACACGTGCCGGCATCCTGATGGGTTTTCTCGTTCCGGTATTGAACCTGTTGGCGATTCTGGCACTGCTGCTCCCGCAGCAACGCAGCGGCGCTGAAAAATCCCCGAACTGGCTGCTGCAAGTCGTCGGCAATCCGCTGATCATTGCCTCTTTTCTCGGAATTATCTGGAGCTATTGGAACCTGCCGCTTCCTGTTATCATCGACCGCGCACTGAGTATCACAACCGGCTTAACCTTACCATTAGCGTTATTAACCATCGGTGGTTCATTTTCCCTGGAAAGACTCAGTGGTGATTTGCGCCTGGCAAGTTTTTCCAGTGCTGTAAAACTTATTTTACTCCCCATCTTTGCAGCAATCCTGCTAAGTCTGTTTCAGGTCAAAGGTGTGGATTTCGGTATCGGGATCTTAATGGCCGGTACCCCGGCGGCAACGGCAACGTACATCATGGCTCACCAGATGAAGGGAGATGCAGAGCTGGCCGGCTCCATCGTCATGCTCTCAACCCTCGCTTCCGCCTTCAGTTACACTCTTCTGCTGCTCTTACTGAAAATCTTTGGCATTTAAACAATAAATGGGAGAAACCCTCTTGAAAAACACTTATCAACCTTTCCTCCTCGGAAACCGATTTTCAATCCTGCCCCCCGAGTTTATTGATACCGAAAATGACCGGATAAAACTGCGTATGGAGCGCGGAGCATTCGGTTCCGGGGAACATGAAACAACAGAGAGTTGTCTGGAAATTCTTGAACAATTACCGTTAAACGGGAATAAGAAAATTCTCGACATCGGCAGCGGGACAGGGATTCTCTCGATTGCAGCACTGCTGCTCGGTGGCGGCAAGGCCTGGTGTGTCGACATTGAGGCAGATGCGGTACACAGCTGTCAGAACAACTGCCGACTCAACGGTGTGGAAAACAGGGTTGCCCACGTCTGCGGAACCCTTGATGACCTGCAAGAAAAAGAATTTGACGTGATCCTGGCAAATATATACGGAGATATTCTTTTGGCAATTGCAGAAGATTTAGTCACAAAAGCCTCACCTGACGCCTACATCCTGCTGTCTGGAATTCTCTGGGAGTACAACTTTGATGTCCGGCAAAAATATCAACGCCTCGGCTGTCGGATCATCGAAAACCGCATGCTGAAAGAATTCAGCACCCTGCTTTTACAAAAATCTGAACCTCAGGAATAAGACTTTCCTTTGTCGGCGCGGGAATCCCAGACGACCGTCTTATTCCGACCGCTGGATTTTGCCATATAGAGCGCCTGATCGGCACAGCTGACCAGCTTATCCAGACTATTCGCATCCAGCGGAAAAGCGGCGATTCCCAGTGAAACTGTCACAGAAACCTGAACAGAAACCTGATATTTTCCTGTTGAAAGATTGAGTTGCTCAACCAACTCCCTGAGCCGTTCCGCCACTTTCCAGGCACCGGTATTATCAGTGTCTTCAAGCAGGATCGCAAATTCTTCTCCACCGGTTCGTGCCGCCAGGTCAACAGAACGGGTCACACGGGCAAAAAGTTTTGCCACCTGCCGTAATACTTCATCACCGAACGGGTGCCCGAAGCTGTCATTGATTTTTTTAAAGTGATCGATATCGCAGAGGATCAGGTGCAATGAACCCGGCCGCCGTTTGGCCCGTTCCAGCATCGCCTCGAATCCCCGCTGATATGCGCGTCGATTGGCAATCCCGGTCAGGCTGTCCAGCGTCGCCATCCGGTTGATCTGTTCGTGTGAATTCGCCAGCTCGATTTTTATAGCAACTTGCGTAGCGAGCAGTTCCAGGATTTCCCGACAGCTACGGGTAAACACTTCCGGTTTTTTTGCTGCCAAGCACAGAGCACCGATAACCGGCCCATTCTCCTGTTTCAGGGGCACAATCAGCAAAGAACGATAAGCGGCAAACAGATGTTCTTCACTGAAAACCGCTGTCGTCCCTTGGTAGTTTGCATTTTCCGGAAGAGTTCTCCGGTATTTGATGACCTGACCGACCAAGCTCTGTTCAAGAGAGAAAACCTGACCAGTTAATTTGTCTGCATGATCTCCCTGAACATAGCAGATTCGATGGTTATCACTTTCAACCAGACAGACGGAGAAAAAATCAGCCGGAACAATCGACCTGACTGCCTCGGCAGTAGCCGTATACACCGAATCCAGACCGAGTGCCGTATTCAACCGACGTAAACTGTCAAATGCCCGGCGATAGGTATGCCGCTCACGATCATAAGCAAATAATTGTCTGGCTGCATAAATTTCAGAGGATAGCTGCTCTGCCGATATTTTCAGCAAAAATCGCTCATTCTCCGTCCAATCCAGATCAGACAACCGATCAACGCAAAGGATAGCTGTCGAATCTGCGTGTTGCTCTGAAGTTTCAGGCAGATTCAATTTAACCGCGATAAAGCTGCCGACCCCAATGTTCGAACGATAATAGGGGATTTTTGGTGAGTTATGAGGTAAGGACGCAACTGACAATTCTTCTCGTGATTGAAGTGCCCCGATCATTCCTGTACCGAGTAAAAAAGGAGCATCTTTAAAATCAGCGGATATTGTAGAAAACGCATAGGGAATCAGTTGTCCAGTCCGATTATCGGACCAGAGCAACACGGCAGTGGTCAAAGTTAACGAACGACGCAGTATTTCAAGTTGCCGCTGACAACCGGTCTGCAACTGGCGAAGAATTTTTTGTCTATTGGGAACCGTTCCATCACGACTGTCTTCACAGTGAAAAGGCAGCTCAACCGTATTGGCCGCAGAAAAAATCGTCTGGGGCAATTGTTCCCCCGACCGCAACATACGTGTTAACCAACTTTTCATCGACTGACCTGAGTGGTTTATTTGAACGGAATTTTGAACTCAACCGTCGACACTCTATCACATAAAACTGACAAAGGAATTGAAAAGAAAAAAGGGCGAATCCGAGGATTCGCCCTTATGACAAGTTATCGCAAGCAATTTTTTAAGTGAAAGATTTGAGGTACTCACGATTAAGCGTAGCAATAAACTTAACGCTGATCCCTTTCGGGCAAGCTTCCTGACACTCGTAATGGTTGGTGCAATTACCGAAGCCTTCGTCCAGCATTGCCTTGGTCATCTCAAGAACCCGATCCTTGGCTTCCGCCTTACCTTGAGGCAGAACAGCCAACTGGGCAACCTTGGCACTGGTAAACAGCATAGCAGAACTGTTCGGGCAGGCAGCAATACAGGCACCGCAACCGATACACTCGGCAGCGTCCATGGAGAAATCCGCAACCGGCTTGGGAATCAGCAGAGAGTTCGCGTCAACGACACCACCGGTATGACAGGAGGTGTAACCACCAGCCTGCATAATCACATCAAGAGCTGAACGATCAACGATCAAGTCCTTCTGAATCGGGAAGGCCTTGGCAAGCCATGGCTCTACGACGATATCAGCACCATCTTCAAACTGGCGCATGTGCAACTGGCAAACGGTCGTTTTTTCCTGATGACCGTGCGGTCGACCGTTAACAACACTTGAGCACATGCCACAGATGCCTTCACGACAATCGTGGTCAAAAGCAATCGGGTCCTTGCCTTCTTTGATCAGCTTATCATTAACTTCGTCCAGCATCTCCAAGAAGGACATATCCGAGCTGACATCTTTAGCTGGGTAAGTTTCCAGCTTTCCTTTATCCTGTGGCCCCTTCTGGCGCCATACATGCAATGTAAGGTTCATTATTTGTAACTCCTCACGGCAAGTTGGATGTTCTCAAATTTCAAGGGTTCTTTATGCAGTTCCGGTTTAACACCGGCACCCTTGAATTCCCAGGCAGCTGAGTAACAGAAGTTCTCATCGTCACGCATTGCCTCACCGTCTTCAGTCTGATGCTCAACCCGGAAATGGCCGCCACAGGACTCTTCACGGTGCAATGCATCAGTGGTCAACATTTCTGCAAACTCTAAGTAATCAGCCACGCGTCCGGCATTCTCCAACTGCTGGTTGAGATCCCTGCTTTCACCGGTGATGTTGACATTATTCCAGAATTCGTCACGGATTTCAGGAATCCGTTTGAGCGCGAGCTTGAGGCTCTCTTCGCTTCTCCCCATGCCGACATTTTCAAACATAACCTGGCCAAGTTCACGATGCAGTTCACTAACCGTCTTCTTACCATTGATGGACAGCAACTTGTTGGTCTGGGCTTCAACATCTTCAATCGACTTCTTGAACTCTGGATGATCGTCCTTGACCGTGCCGGGAGTTATAGAAGCAAGATACGGAGCAATGGTGTATGGAATAACGAAATAACCATCAGCCAGACCCTGCATCAGTGCGGAAGCCCCGAGACGGTTCGCACCGTGTACGGAGAAGTTTGCCTCACCGAGAACAAACAGGCCGGGGATATTGCTTTGACACTGGTAATCAACCCAGAGGCCACCCATACCATAATGAGGCGCAGGGTAGATCCGCATGGGACGCTCATAACCGTTTTCATCCGTAATCTTTTCATACATTTCGAACAGGTTACCGTAGCGTTCACGGATGGTGTCTTCACCGAGACGCTTGATCGAATCGTCAAAGTCGAGATAGACGCCTCGCTTGCCGGGTCCAACACCACGCCCGTCATCACAGGCTTCTTTTGCGGACCGTGAAGAGATATCACGCGGAGCCAGGTTACCGAAGGAGGGGTACTTCCGCTCCAAGTAGTAATCGCGATCTTCCTCAGCAACTTCACTAGGATGTTTATCGCAATCTTCTGCCTTTTTCGGCACCCAGATACGACCATCGTTCCGCAATGACTCGGACATCAGGGTCAATTTGGATTGATGCTCACCGTGGACCGGGATACAGGTCGGGTGAATCTGCGTATAACAGGGGTTCGCCATGTAGGCGCCCTTTTTAACAGACTTCCAGGCAGCAGTAACGGAACTGCCCATAGCCATTGTTGAAAGGTAGAAAACATTAACATACCCACCAGTCGCCAGAACAACCGCATCGCCCCAGTGTGACTCAATCTCACCGGTCATCAGGTTCCGCACGGTAATGCCCTTGGCAACTCCGTCAACAACAACCAGGTCGAGCATCTCGGTACGCGGATGCATCGTAACCTGCTTAGCTTTAATCTGACGTGATAGCGCCGAATAGGCACCGAGCAGCAGCTGCTGGCCAGTTTGACCACGCGCATAGAAGGTTCGAGAGACCTGTGCACCACCGAAAGAACGGTTATCCAGGTAGCCGGCGTAATCGCGAGCAAAAGGCACACCCTGTGCCACACACTGGTCGATAATGTTGTTCGACACCTGAGCCAGGCGCCAGACATCAGCCTCACGGGAGCGGAAATCGCCACCCTTGACCGTGTCATAAAACAGGCGATAGATGCTGTCACCATCGCTTGGATAGTTTTTCGCAGCGTTGATACCGCCTTGGGCACCAATACTGTGGGCGCGGCGGGGACTATCCTGATAACAGAAAGCTTCAACGTTGTAACCAAGTTCGGCAAGAGAAGCGGCGCCTGCGCCGCCGGCGAGGCCGGTACCAACCATCAGAATTTTGAACTTACGTTTATTCGAAGGGTTGACCAACTTCATGTCGAAGCGGGATCTGTCCCAAGAAGTTTCAATAGGTCCTGTAGGTGCTTTTCCGTCGAGAATCACAATAAACCCCCTAAATCTTTACGATATGGAAGAGGAATGCCAGCGGAATCGCGATGTACGCCAAACCGTAAAAAATGGCAGCCAGTTTACCGATACCAGCAACTATGTCCTGGGTCTTGCCGTTGTTCAGGCCGAAAGTCTGGATAAAGCTTTGCAGACCATGGCTCAGGTGCAGGAACAAAGCACACATGGCGATAACATAGACGATGGAAATGAAGGCATTATTGAAGCTTTTTCCGATCATGGTAAAGACGTCAGGACGCCCATTAACCAGCGTCTGAACTGCAGACACGGCATCGGTGTGAACAACGTGTACCGTGAAGTGCAACAGATGGTAGAGCAGGAAAACCAGAATGATCAGACCGGTGTAGATCATCGATTCAGCAGCAAAAGTCGTCTTCAGCCTCTTTTTGATCGCATAGGCTTCAGGAGACGCAGAACTGTTCTCCACTGTCAGTTGGATGCCGAAAGTGATGTGCACCGCAAACAGCAACAGTATCGCCATGCGGAATATCCAGACCACCGGTCCCAGACTGTGTAGCTTTTCAGCATAAATGTTGATCGCATCGACCCCGAAAAAAACCGACAGGTTGCCGAGCAGATGGACAGAAATAAAACACACCAGCATAAAGCCGGTTACTGCCATCAAAATTTTTCTTCCCACAGAGTTTGTTAACAAATGCATAATGTCATATCCCTCGAGAATGTGAATTGATTGCTCATCAAGGATCAACTCCTTGACTCAATCACCAGTACCGTCCCCGGGCGGCTCAAGGCCCGGCACGTCGTTCCTCCTGAAAACGAGCCTTCTCTCTCCCTGGCGGTCCCCGCCAGCACTCCGTCCTCCTTTTCATAGCGATAATCCTTTCGGCAGCAGATCGAATACTGTTTGTTCGAAGCAGCTAACACGATCGGTTGCTTGTTATCAGATTGCATACTGTATACTAAACATCGTTATAAATTTAAACAAAAAAAACTTAAATATGCTAATTCTAATCAACTGAAGAGGCAATCACTATCGTGGGCAGAAAAGGACGCCGATTATGTACATAATTAACCGGAAAGGTTGTTTATGCTGGCCAGTTACAATCTATTCTCTATTTCAAAGCGAGGATTTTTTCCAAACTCTGCTGTAAAATTGCTCTTTTTCCCTCCGCTGCCGACAACTTCCTTCGATCCTTTTGCAAAACCTGCGGAGGGGCATTGGCAACAAACTTTTCATTTGACAGTTTCTTGTTAAAAAAATCGACGTCCTTTTGAACTTTATTAATTTCTTTCTGCAGGCGTGCTTGCTCCTCTTCAACATCAATCAGACCAGCTAATGGCAACAGCACCTCAACATCACCGGCAACTTGGGTCGAAGCCTGTTTCGG
>WTCI01000201.1 GCA_013138655.1 Desulfuromonadaceae bacterium
AAGATGTGCTGGTGATGCCCATGGAAAGGGTGTCTGTCGCCCGGATGGCGACAGTCAAGCCCCAGGGATGGCCATGTATTCATTCAATCGGCGGCCCTTGGAATGGGCGGCACCAGACCATCAGCACTCATTCTTTTCTTTCCGGTTGCCGGTTCTATCTCCCGCCCTTGTCCGTGTGGGTCTGTGGCCAATATTCGCTTTCTTTAATGGATTTACTGGAGCGAAGTAGCTCACCAATTATTTATTGGCGATGTAGCGTACCAGGTCGAAAATGCGGTTGGAGTAACCCCACTCATTGTCGTACCAAGCCAGGGTTTTGACCATGTTTCCGCCGATCACGTTGGTCGTCAAGGAATCAAAAATTGATGAGGCGGCAGAGCCGTTAAAATCTTTTGAGACCAATGGCAGATCACAGTACTCAAGGATCCCCTTCAGCTCGTTTTCAGCCGCAGACTTCATGGCGGCGTTGACCTCTTCAATGCTTGTGCTCTTCTCTGTTTCCACGACCAGATCGACCAGAGAAACGTTCGGTGTCGGCACGCGAATCGCCATTCCGTCCAACTTGCCTTTGAGTTCAGGCAAAACCAGTGAAACTGCCTTGGCGGCGCCGGTTGTCGTTGGAATCATCGAGACTGCGGCCGCCCGGGCCCGCCGCAAATCCTTGTGCGGCAGATCGAGAATATTCTGGTCGTTGGTATAGGCATGAATGGTGGTCATCAGTCCACGGACAATGCCGAACTGTTCCAGCAGTACTTTGGCGACCGGGGCCAGGCAGTTGGTCGTACAGGAGGCATTGGAGAGAATCTGGTGCACTGCCGGATCGTAGTCGGCCTCATTGATGCCCATGCAGACGGTGATGTCAGCGTTATTGCCGGGGGCACTGAGGACAACCTTGTCGGCTCCTGCTGTCAGGTGCTTAGCCGCTTTGTCCCGATCGGTGAAAAGTCCAGTCGATTCGATGACAATCTCCACGCCCAGATCTTTCCAGGGGAGGTCGGCAGGATCACGTTGTGAGAGAATTTTGATCGCCTTGCCGTTGATCAGCAGATTGTCGCCATCGACACTGACATCCCCGCTGAAAATACCGTGGATAGAATCGTATTTGAACAGGTGGGCCAGGGTGGCGGCATCGGTCAAGTCATTAATGGCCACGATTTCCAGATCATCGGAACCGCAGGCCACCCGCAGTACATTACGGCCGATGCGGCCAAACCCATTGATTGCAACCCTTACGGACATGTTATCCTCCTTGTTTTGTTGGTGTCCTGTTGATGGACTCGCTTCAAAGCAAAATCCACCGAGTGTGCAGTATCTGTGGTGGATATTTCGAAACTAAGAGTACCTAAAATCGGCAGAGTCGTAAATCCCTTTCCGTGAAAAATTGCTGAATTTTTATGCCGTTTTTATGCTTGCAGCAGCGGATGTTTTCCGGTATAAGGGCAACGCTCATGGGGGATGAAAGGATCGTCGTGCGGGTATGCTTGCTGGCCAGTGGCAGTCGCGGAAATAGTACGCTGATTGAAGCCGATGGCTGTCGTTTGCTGGTGGATGTCGGTCTGTCCGGGCGGGAAACAGAGCGACGTCTTGCTACGCTCGGCCTTTCCGGTGAGGATCTGCATGCCATTTTAGTGACCCATGAGCACCACGACCATGTCGGCGGCATCGGACCGCTGGCCAGACGCTATGGCCTTCCGGTGCATATCGAACAGCAAACCCATGCAGCACTGCCGAAACTTGGGAAAATTGATCATTTGCAACGTTTTACTGCCGGCGATCAATTCGCGTTCCGTGATTTGACAATCAATACCTTTTCGACAACGCATGATGCGGTCAACCCGGTTGGCTTTGTGATCCATTCCAGCGAAGGGAAAGTCGGGTTCGCCACGGATCTGGGCATACCGACCCGGTTGGTTGCTGATCATTTACAGCAATGCCGGGTGCTGGTGGTTGAAGCCAATCACGATGACCAGATGCTTCTGGACGGCCCTTATCCCTGGCACCTGAAGCAACGGATTAAGGGGCGTCATGGTCACCTCTCCAATGTTGAAACCAGACGCTTGTTGCAGGATGTCAGCTGGCCTGGATTGGAAGCCCTGTTCCTGGCTCATTTGAGTGAAGAGAACAACTGTCCCGATATGGTTTCCGAACTGTTCCATCAAACCATGCTGGAGTATGGACATCGTCCGCAGATTATTGTCGGGAGTCAGCATCAAGTGAGTTCCTGTTTTGTCGGGGCTCTGATACAATCCACCGGGTAAGTGAGTATTTAAACGAGCAGAGCAGGAAAGCTGATTTCCTGCTCTGCTCGTTTATGGCGCATCATTTTTGATGGCGTCGCAAAAAGTCATGGGATGGCTAAGCAAAAATTTCGCCCTACAAGGCCTAGTGGTTTTTCAGGGGTGAAGGCATACATGTGGTATGTCGAGGTCCTGAAAAAACGCTGTAACGCAGTAGGTCGGACTTTTTGCGACGCCATCTTTCTTAAAGATCACCGCGGAGAATTGAATGGCCTGGAGAATTGTTGTTGGACTGAAAGACGGCGTAAAGGACGCCCGAGGCGAACGGGTTCGACGGGAAATCAGCGAGCATCTCGGTTACCGGCTGGAAAAAGTTCAGACGCTGGATGTTTATACCGTCGCTGCCGATTTAAGTGACGCCGAAGTTGAACAGGCTGCCCGAGGGCCCTTTTCCGATCCGGTGATTCAGGATGTTGCGATCAATCGACCGCTGGCCAGCGGCTTCGATATTCTGATCGAAGTCGGCTTTCGTCCCGGAGTGACAGACAATACCGGCCGAACGGCTAAGGAAGCGATTCAGTATATCACGGGTCGACCATTCAAGATCGACGAGGGGGTCTATACCTCGACCCAGTATTTGTTGACCGGCCTGACTGACAAAGCGGTCGCTGAGAGAATTGCCAAGGATTTCCTGGCCAACGGCTTGATTCAGCACTGGACAATTCTTGCTGCGGATGAACTTGACTCGCAAACCGGGGTTCCGGTGACGGTTCCCAGGGTGGTCAGTGACAGCTCGCCGACCGTGCGGGGTATCAATCTGCAGATCTCTGACCGGGAACTACTCGACCTCAGCCGCGTGGGCATGCTGGCCCTGAATCTCGAAGAGATGCAGAAGATTCAGCGGCATATTGCTGACCCTCAGGTGGTCGTCGAACGGGAGAAGGTTGGGCTCGGTGCGGAACTGACCGATGTCGAACTGGAAGCCTTGGCGCAGACCTGGAGTGAACACTGCAAGCATAAGATCTTTTCCGCAAAGATCGAGTATGAAGACGAAAACGGCAACAAGGAAACGATCGATTCCCTGTTTAAAACCTATATTGTCGGGGCAACCCGTGATATCCGCGAAAAGATGGGCGATAAAGATTTTTGTCTGTCGGTTTTCAAGGATAACGCCGGTGTTATTGAGTTCACCGACGACTGGAGTCTCGTTTTTAAGGTTGAAACACATAACTCACCGAGTGCCCTTGATCCTTACGGTGGCGCGTTGACCGGCATTGTCGGTGTCAATCGCGACGGTGTCGGTACCGGTATGGGGGCCCGGCTGATTTTCAATACGGATGTTTTCTGTTTCGCCTCGCCCTTTCTGGAAAAAGAACTACCCCCGAGACTGCTTCATCCGCGGCGTATTTTTGAGGGTGTTGTTGAGGGTGTGGAACATGGCGGAAACAAGAGCGGTATCCCCACAGTTAACGGTTCGCTCGTCTTTGATGAGCGGTTTGCCGGCAAGCCGTTGGTTTACTGTGGAACAGCAGCCATTATGCCACGCTTGCTGCACGGTAAACCCTGCCACGAGAAAAAGGTTCTGGTGGGCGACCACATTGTCATGACCGGTGGTCGGATCGGTAAGGATGGCATCCACGGGGCAACCTTCTCCTCTGAAGAGTTGCACGAAGGTTCACCGGTGACTGCGGTGCAGATTGGTGATCCGATTACCCAACGTAAAATGTTCGATTTTCTGACGATTGCCCGAGATCGTGGTTTGTACAATTCCTTCACCGATAACGGGGCTGGTGGTCTGTCCTCTTCCGTTGGCGAAATGGCAGAAGATACCGGTGGCTGCGAACTGCATCTTGATCGGGCTCCGCTTAAATATTCAGGCCTGCACCCCTGGGAAATTCTGATCTCCGAAGCCCAGGAGCGGATGACCCTGGCGGTTCCTGCCGAGAATCTGACGGAATTTATCTCCCTGGCCGGAGAGATGGATGTCGTGGCGACCGATCTTGGGCAGTTTACCGACTCGGGATATTTCCACTGCCTCTTTGAGGGGAAGACGGTTTCCTACCTGTCGATGAAATTTCTCCATGAAGGGGTCCCGCAGATGGTCCTCCCGGCCAAATGGCAGCCGCAGGCACGGGTTGAACCGACATTTTCGCAACCGCAGGATTTAACTGCCGAGCTCCGGAAACTGCTCGGTCGGTTGAACATCTGCTCCAAAGAATCGGTGGTGCGGCGCTACGATCACGAGGTGCAGGCGGGGACGGTGATTAAACCATTGGTCGGGGTTGCCAATGATGGTCCCTCGGATGCCGCGGTTTTCCGACCGATCCTTGATTCTTTCGTCGGGGTGGTGGTCTCGCACGGTATCTGCCCGAGTTACAGTGATATTGACACCTATCATATGATGGCTTGCGCGATCGACGAGGGGCTGCGTAATTTCGTCGCGGTCGGCGGTAACATCGATCATGTTGCCGGGCTGGACAACTTCTGCTGGTGCGATCCGGTCAAAAGTGACAAGACTCCGGATGGCGAATACAAAGCCGCACAGTTGGTACGGGCCAATAAGGCGCTCTATGATTACTGCGTCGCCTTCGGTGTGCCGCTGATCTCGGGTAAAGATTCGATGAAAAACGATTACCAGATCGGTGACACCAAGATTTCGATTCCACCGACGGTGTTGTTTTCGGTCATCGGTAAAATTGAGGATGCTCGCAAAGCGGTATCGATGGATGTCAAGCGTCCCGGTGACCTGGTTTACCTGCTCGGTGATACCTACGATGAACTGGGTGGTTCAGAATATTATGCGGAGCAGGGCGAGCTTGGCAGTAAAGTGCCGCAGGTTGATGCCGAAACCGCTTTGTTGCGTTATCGCACATTGCATCAGGCCCAACAACAGGGCGTCATCGCTTCCTGCCATGATCTCTCCGATGGCGGCCTCGGGGTGGCCTTGGCTGAAAAAGCTTTTGCCGGCGGTTACGGCATGCGCGTGGCACTGGCGGATGTAGCGGCCGATGCTGAAATGCGTGACGACAAAATTCTCTTTTCTGAATCCCAGAGCCGACTGCTGGTAACTGTGAAACCTGTAGATCAGACAGGGTTCGAAAGCCTGTTCCGGGGGCAGAGTTGCCGGCTGCTCGGAAAGGTTGTTGCGGAACCGCTTCTGTCGATCACCGGGCAGGCAGGGGACTCGGTGATCAATGCGCCGATTGATCAATTGAAAGAGGCGTGGCAAGCGCCGTTACGGGAGATGTAAAATGTCCAAAACTGTCAAAGCGATGGTCATTGCCGGTAACGGCACCAATTGTGAGCGGGAGGTCGCCTTTGCCTGCCGTCAGGCGGGAGCTGAAATCTCTGAAATTGTCCATATTGCCGAATTGCTCGCCGGCCGGGTTAACCTTGAAGACTATCACCTGCTTAACTTGGCGGGTGGTTTTCTGGATGGCGATGATCTGGGAAGTGCCAAGGCGGGGGCGAATCGGTTATTGCATGCCCGAGTTGCCGGCAGTGAGCAAACCATTGCCGACCAGCTGAAGCAGTTTGTCGCCGACGGGAAACTGGTTATGGGGGTTTGCAACGGGTTCCAGCTCATGGTCAAGATGGGCCTGCTGCCCGCACTGGCAGGAAAACAACAGCAAAGCTGTTCATTGACCATTAATGATGGCGGTCGTTTTGAAGATCGCTGGACCTGGCTGAAAGTCAATCCTGAATCAGCTTGCGTTTTTACTCGTGGGCTGGAAAAGCTCTATTTGCCGGTCCGGCACGGCGAAGGAAAATTTGTCACAGATAGCCGGGAGACGTTGCAACGGCTGGAAGAGCAGCATTTGTCGGTCGTCAAATATGCCGATAACGATTTGCAACCGACGATGGTTTATCCCGACAATCCGAATGGCAGCCAGGCCGCTATTGCCGGGGTCTGTGATCCGACTGGAAGGTTATTCGGCCTGATGCCCCACCCGGAAGCGTATCTCCACCGGACGCATCATCCGCGCTGGACCCGTGAAGATCTGCCGGAAGAGGGAATGGGCCTGTGGTTATACCGGAATGCGGTGAATTTCATTCGCGAAGAGTTACTATGAAATTGAAAGTCTGAGGAGACAGCTGGAGCGATGTTTGACAAATTACATGAAGAATGTGGTGTGTTCGGTATTTTCGGACACCCTGAAGCTGCAAACCTGACCTACCTGGGACTTTACGCTTTGCAGCACCGTGGTCAGGAAAGTTGCGGTATCGTTGCTGCCGATGGCTTGCACCTGAAGGCTCATTTGGGGATGGGGCTGGTTTCGGATGTCTTTAAAAAGACAGATATCTTTGAACAACTCCCGGGCAGCTCATCGATCGGTCATGTGCGTTATTCGACTGCCGGTGGCAATGATATGAAAAACTGTCAACCGATTATGGTCGATTATTCTCGTGGCAGTATTGCTGTGGCCCACAATGGTAATCTGGTCAATGCTGAGGAATTACGTAGTAAACTGGAAAAAAGTGGTTCTATTTTTTCCACTACGGCCGATACGGAAACCATCATTCATCTAATTGCCAGGGCTCAGTCCGATTCATTGGTAGAGCGTGTTTGTGAGTCTTTGCAGCAGGTTAAGGGGGCGTACAGCCTGGTTTTTCTGACTGAAACCCGGCTGTTGGCGGTCCGTGATCCTAATGGTTTCCGCCCGTTAAGCTTGGGTAAACTGGATGACGCTTATGTCGTTGCGTCTGAATCCTGTGCATTTGACTTGATCGAGGCCGAATTTATCCGCGAACTGGACCCCGGGGAAATGATCGTCGTTGATAAAGACGGCCTGAAATCATTTTTCCCCTTCAAGGAAACCAGAAATACCCCCTGTATTTTCGAATACATCTACTTCGCCCGTCCTGACAGCCGAATTTTCGATCGGATGGTCTATTCCGTGCGCAAGGAGTTCGGTCATCAACTGGCGCGTGAGTACCCGGTTGATGCGGATATTGTCATCGCCGTGCCGGATTCCGGAGTGCCGGCGGCCATGGGTTATGCTGAAGAGGCCGGGCTGCCGCTGGAGCTGGGACTGATTCGAAACCATTATGTCGGCCGTACTTTTATCGAGCCGCAGCAGTCGATCCGCCATTTCGGTGTCAAACTTAAATTGAATCCGGTCCGGGATATTATTGAGGGGAAAAGGATCATCGTTGTTGATGACTCGATCATTCGTGGAACCACCTCCCGCAAGATCGTTAAAATGATCCGCAATGCCGGTGCCAGGGAAGTACATATCCGTATTTCCAGCCCGCCAGCCAGTTTTCCCTGTTTTTACGGTATCGACACACCATCACGTAAAGAACTGATCTCTGCGTCTCACACAATGGAAGAGATTAATCGCTACATTACTTCGGATTCTCTCGGTTACCTGTCAATCGAAGGTCTGCATACGGCAGTTCGGAAGTTCGGTGATGGCGGGACAGGTTTTTGCGATGCCTGTTTCAGTGGTAAGTATCCGGTCAAGTTTCCTCGTTTGAAAGCGGATAATCAGTTGGGTTTATTCTGATAAATCAGTCAGTTGAGATATCTTTATTAATGTATATTCAAGGAGAGTGAAGATGAGTGTCAAGGAGCAGTTAAAGCCGATCCTGGTGGAAATGTCTTATGAGGAACGCGAAGTGACCCTGGCTTCCGGGCGGAAAAGTAACTTCTATTTTGATGGCAAGCAAACCACCCTGCACGCCACAGGCGGACTGCTGGTCGGCAAGGCGTTCTGGGCGGAGGTTCAGCAGTTCGAAGGACCGATTCACGGTGTTGGCGGGCTGACTCTCGGAGCCGACCCGATTGCTACCGCAACCTCTATTGCTGCGGCTCTGGAGGGTATCGATGTGCACGCTTTTATCATTCGTAAGGAACCTAAAGGTCACGGGACCGGGCAGTGGCTGGAAGGGCGTAAAAATTTGCCGCCCGGCTCTCGGGTGGTGATTGTGGAAGATGTGACCACCACGGGCGGTTCCTCGTTAAAAGCGGTCGAGCGGGCTCAGGAAGAAGGTCTGGAAGTGCTCGGCATCGTCACCCTGGTGGATCGCGAAGAGGGTGCACGGGAAGCGATTGAAGGGGCTGGGCAAAAGCTGCGTGCGGTCTTTACCCGATCTGAGGTGGTCGGTTAGATCCCGTTGTTGAAAAGGGGTGTTGATCTGATGATCAACACCCCTTTTTTCAGTTTTCTTCCGGGATCCGGTAAACATCCAAGACCCCCGGCAGCTGTCTCAGGGCGTCCCGGTCAATGTTTCGTGTATCGCCGACCACGCCGAGAATAATCCGATCGGCCCCGGTTGATTGGTGAAAGTCACAATCCTGTTCGACCAGAAATTGCTTGGCCTGTTGCAGGTCGTCTTCAGTCGCCGTTTTTTTCATGATCACCAGCATGACAGTTATTTCCCTTTCGAGCGGATACGTTCCAGGCTGCGACTTTCGTCAATCACCCGTTCAAATAAGCGTATGATTGCCGCATCGTCCAGCGGGCCTGGATTGATCCCTTTCATCCGCTCAAAAATCAGCTTTTCCCGTTTTGGATCGTAGATCGGCAGATCAAGAGTTTTCTTGATCTGGCCGATCTCAAGAGCCAGGGCCGCACGCTCGTTAAAAATGCGCAATAGTTCATCGTCCAGCTGATTGATTCTCTTCCTGATTGTATCGATGTCCAAAATCGAATCCTTTCAGGTCGTCTGATTTTGCGTTGCCGGATTGCGTGGTCCGGGAATTACGGTGTCGTGGCAGAAATTTTCGTCATCGGTCTGCGGATAATCGATGGTGAAGTGCAGTCCGCGACTTTCCCGGCGCATCAGGGCACTCTGAATGATCAGTTTGGCCACGGTGGTGATATTGCGCAGTTCAATCAGGTCAGAAGTAATATAGAAGTCCCAATAATATTCGATAATTTCTTGCTGAATCTGATTGATGCGCCGCAGGGCTCGGTGCAGGCGTTTGTCGGAACGCACGATACCGACATAATTCCACATGCTGCGGCGGACTTCGTCCCAGTTGTGGGCTACGACAACCTCTTCATCACTGTCGGTGGCACTGCCGCAATTCCAGGGTTGTATCGGTGGCAGGGGCGGATAGCTTTCGCTGAATCGCTGCCGGGAGGCATCCGCTGCTGATTTGGCAAAGACGATTCCTTCGAGCAGACTGTTGCTGGCCAGACGATTGGCTCCGTGCAAACCGGTGCAGGCGACTTCACCGATGGCAAACAGATTGCGGATGCAGGTTTCGCCATTTCGATCCACTTGCAGGCCGCCGCAAAGGTAGTGTGCTGCGGGCACAACCGGGACCGGCTCCTTGGTCATGTCGATGCCGTACTCAAGACAGGTCTGATATATCGTTGGAAAACGATCACGGATATAGTCGGCAGACTTGTGAGTGATGTCGAGGAAAACGCAATCATCGCCATGTTTTTTCATTTCATTGTCGATTGCGCGGGCGACGATATCCCGTGGTGCCAGATCTTTAAGCGGGTGATAATCAGGCATGAAAGCATAGCCGTCACGGCGGCGCAGGATCGCCCCCTCACCGCGGACCGCCTCGGAAATCAGGAACGATTTGGCGTGGGGATGATACAAGGTTGTGGGATGAAACTGCATGAACTCCATGTTGGCGACAGCGGCCCCGGCACGCCAGCCGATGGCGACACCGTCGCCGGTCGCAATGTCCGGGTTGCAGGTGTACAGGTAGACTTTGCCGGCCCCACCCGTGGCCAGCACGGTGAAGCGGGCGCCAAAGGCAATGACTTTGTTATTTTTGATGTCGAGAATGTAGGCCCCGAGACAGCGGTTGACATCGAGTGTTTGTTGCAGAACTTTGCTCTCGGTAATCAGATCAACGGCAATGTGCTGCTGATACAGGGTAATATTGGGGTGTTTTTGTGCCGCTTCAACCAGGGCTCGTTCGATCTCACGACCTGTTGCGTCTTTGGCGTGAAGAATCCGCCGGTGACTGTGGCCGCCTTCACGGGTCAGGTCATACTGGTCCGCTTCGTTGCGGCTGAAATTGACACCCCAGTCGATCAGGTCCGCCACGGCTTTGGGCCCGGCTCCAACCACCAGATCGACAATCTCCCGGTTCGGCAGTTGGGCCCCGGCGACCATGGTATCTTCAGCATGGGAAGAAAAGCTGTCTTCCGGTGAAGAAACGGCGGCAATACCGCCCTGGGCCAGTTGTGTCGCGGTGATGTCGATATCGCGTTTGGTAATCAGTGAAACAGGACCCTGGTCTGCAACCTTCAAGGCGTAGGACAGACCTGCGATCCCCGTGCCTATGACCAGGAAATCAGATGTGATGTTCATTGGTTATATGTCCTCACCGGCGTCTGGACAGGGTTGCTTGAGAGGAGTGAAATACATCTGCGGCATTATCGGGTGCGGCACCATTGATGTCAAGTCGTTAGCGGTTGTTATGGTTGTATTTCATGGGTAAATCCATTAAGGTTACAAAATGTTCATAAAAAGGCGTCATCTGATCATTTTTCTATTCTTCTCGGTGTTTCTGCAGCTGACTCTCTGTGCCCATGGTGCGATCTACCGGCACATCGACGAGAACGGCAAGCTGCATTTTACCAATGTGCCAAGCCGTGGTCAGTTCCGTTTTTATCGACAGGAGGGGGAAACGTACCGGCTGGAAACACTGATCAGCCATTTTGCGGATAAATTTCAATTGGATGCTGCCTTGATCAAAGCGGTGATTAAGGTCGAGAGTGATTTTAATCCGCGGGTGGTTTCCCGAAAGGGGGCACAGGGGTTGATGCAGTTGATGCCGGAAACCGCTGTTGAGGTTGGTGTCAGCAATCCTTTTGATCCCTCTCAGTCAATTCAAGGTGGCTCTTTCTATTTACGTAAAATGCTTGATTCTTTTGACCGGAACCTCGATTATGCCCTGGCCGCCTATAATGCAGGTCCGAATGCCGTGCGTAAATTCGGCGGGATTCCCCCCTATGAGGAAACCCGGAATTATGTCAAACGGGTCAAGCATTATTATGATTATTATCGTCGTTTAAAAGGTAATTTTTGATGAGTCAAGACGTTAAATTGATGAATCTGCCGAATATTTTGACCTTGACACGAATCGCCGCTGTGCCGGTGGTGGTGGTCTTGCTGATGTTTGAATCCCGGGCGAACTGTTTCTGGGCAACGATTATTTTTTCTTTAGCGGCGATTACCGATTGGCTGGACGGGTATCTGGCGCGCAAGTGGCACATTGAGACCGTGCTTGGTAAGTTTTTAGACCCGCTGGCTGATAAATTGATCGTCATGGCTGCTCTGATTATGCTGATACCGCTTGACCGCGTTCCTGCATGGGCGGTTTTTTTAATTCTTGCTCGGGAAATGCTCGTGACCGGACTGCGCTCCATTGCCTCATCTGAAGGAATCGTCATTGCTGCGAGCCCTTTGGGTAAATACAAGACGATCTTTCAGATGGTGGCCATTGTTGGACTGTTGTTGCATTATCCTTATTATTGGTTCTTCGGTGTTCAGTTCGATTTTCTCTACTCTTCGTTTCACAATGTCGGGATGTTTTTCTTTTATATCGCGTTTGTGCTGACGCTATGGTCGGGGGGGGATTATCTGACGAAGTTCTTCAGGGTTTTTCTGAAATAGCCAACACGCTGATTTGTAATGATTATTTACCAATGGAAAAAAACGTAATTTTTTATTGACACCCTGCAAACCGTTTTGCTATAAATGCATCCGCTCGTTACTGCGGGCCTGACTGAGCGGGAATAACTCAGTGGTAGAGTGCAACCTTGCCAAGGTTGACGTCGCGAGTTCGAATCTCGTTTCCCGCTCCAAAAAATTCAAGAGGCCAGGTGAAAACCTGGCCTCTTTTTTTGTTTGCCCAGCATAGCTGGCAAACTCGGCCTGTTGCAAGA
>WTCI01000297.1 GCA_013138655.1 Desulfuromonadaceae bacterium
ATAGCCGTAGCTATACAACTGAAATCGCAACGCAGCTGGCGTGGCAAATAACCAGCAAGATGCGTTAGTTTATGGTTTACATGGCACCTAGAGTACTGGGGCTTGGGGAGCTATGGTTGTCGGGGTCTTAAGATTGGAGCTACGGTTGTTTGCGGTACACAGCCTCAAACAGAAACGTTCTCAGGTCAGTCGAGTTCTCAGTCGTCTGCGTTCCCGTTATCCAATTTCCGTTGCTGAAGTTGGTTATCAGGATCTGTATCAGCGTGCCCTGCTCGGCATCAGTATGACGGCATGCACAGAGGCACAGGTTGCCTCGGTGTTTAGAAAATTGGAAGATGAAATTTACACCCTTGGTATTGCAGAGTTATTGGATACAGATATTGAATATCTGCATTACGGAGAAGAGATCCATTGAGTAGTTTTCGTCCTGAACGGGTGGCAGAACAGATTCACAAGGAAGTTTGTCACCTGATGATGCATGGCATCAAAGATCCCCGCGTTTCTTCCGTGACCATTACCGGCGTGAAAGTTACCCGCGATCTCAGCCTGGCGCGAATTTATTTTTCCGTCAGCGATGAAGTCAATGAGCGTAAAGATGCGGAACGCGGGTTGAAAAGTGTCACACCCTATGTCCGTCGACGGCTTGGTCAAGTCATGCAGCTGCGATCAATACCGGAAATCCGCTTCGCGTATGATTCTTCCATCGGTTACGGGCAGAAGATTGATGATTTGCTGCGCCAAGTACAGAATGATTTAAAAGATGATCCAGCAGATAGTTGAACAAATTGAATTTAACCAGCGCTTTCTGATTGTATCCCATGTGAATCCCGACGGCGATGCTATAGGTTCGACCCTGGGTCTCGCCAATGCTCTACGTGAAATGGGCAAGGATGTAGTCGCTGTCAATGTGGATGGCGTGCCGCAGATCATGCAATTCCTGTCGGGGCATGAACAGATTGTACAAACCCTCGCAGTAAATGAGACGTTTGATGTCGCTTTTGTGCTGGATGCCGGAGATCTGACCCGTGCCGGAATTCCCGCCGAAAAGCATTGCCGGACGCTCATCAACATAGACCATCATCCCCACTCTGATTTTGGTGATATCTGCTATCTGGATACTTCAGCCAGCGCAACCGCAATTCTGATTGATCGCATTCTCAATGCTTGCCAATACCAAATGAGTCTCGCTGTTGCAAAATGTCTTTATCTGGGGATACTTTCCGATACTGGTTCCTTTCGTTACTCCAGTACCAACCCGGAGGCCTTTGCCGTTGCCGGTCGACTTGTCGGGCTGGGGATCGATCCCTGGGATGTTGCCTGTTACTTGTACGAAAGTCTTGCTCCTGAGCGGATGAGGTTACTCGGTTTGGTGCTGCCGTCCCTGGAAATTTCACCCTGTGGGCGCTATGCGTCTGTTACCATGACGAATGAAATCCTCAAACAATCCGGAGCCGCTGAGGAACACACCGATGGATTTGTGAATTATCCACGGGCCATTCGCGGTGTCGAAGTTGCTTTCTTTCTCAGGCAGATCGGCCCGGACAGTTTTAAGATCAGTTTCCGTTCCCGCGGAAATATAGATGTCGGCACCTTGGCGCGTAAACTTGGCGGCGGTGGTCATCACAATGCCGCTGGTGCCGAAATTAACGGAGCCTTGGAAGATGCCAGAGCAACCGTCTCCCGCCTGCTTGATCAATTACTGAACTGAAAATTGGTGCACGGATTGCTGCTGATAGACAAACCGGCTGGGATGACATCGCACGATGTCGTGCGTCAAGTGCGTCGTATTTGTCATACGCGCAAAGTTGGCCATGCCGGGACCCTTGATCCGCTGGCGACCGGTGTGCTTCTCGTTGCGGTCGGCGACGGTACAAAAATACTCCAATTTTTACTCGCAGATAATAAAAGTTATCGTGCAACTTTCAAGTTGGGGATCACTACCGACACTCTCGATGCAGAGGGGCGGGTTCTGCAAAAAAGGGCTGTCACAGAAAGTTCTCTCGCTCAGTTGGAAACTGTTTGTAAGCAATTTCGCGGGGCTATCGAACAGATTCCGCCGATGTATTCGGCATTGAAAAAAAATGGTGTGCCACTCTATAAATTTGCCCGGCGCGGTGAAGTGGTCAAACGGGAACCCCGGCAAGTGACCATCAGCCGTCTGGAGATTTTGCAAACCGACTTTCCGGATATCACTATTGAGGTCGATTGTTCAAAGGGGACTTATATCCGTTCATTGGTTGCTGATATCGGTGAAGCCCTGGGTTGTGGGGCGCACTTGACAGCGTTGAGAAGATTGAAAAGCGGAGCATTTTCAATCAATGATTGTGTATCCTTAGAGCAGCTGCAGTCGGTCAATGATTCCACTCCGCAACTTTTGACCCTGGATCAGGCCTTGTTCGATTATCCGGCTGTACAGCTTGACGAAACGGCAGCCAAGGCACTCACCTGCGGTGTTCCCCCGCGACTTGAGCAGGTCGATATTATTGGTCATATCGAAGTTGGTCAGGTTGTACGTTTACGAGCAGCGGAAACTTTAGCTGCTATGGCATGTTTCGCGCCTCATCGATTAAAAGAAAAACGTGGAGATTTTGAATTGATCAGGGTCTTTGTTGGTCAATGAATTGGTTTGATTGTACTTTACAGAGCAACCCAACTGTGGTAAACAGCATAGGTTCAAATAACTATTAAAATAGCCACGCCACTGGCTTTATTGAAACTTAAAAAGGAGATCGCAGTGTTCGTCACAGAACGTAAACAGGAAATTATCAACGAGTATAAACGCCATGAGGGTGACACCGGTTCTCCGGAAGTTCAGATTGCACTTCTGACCGCACGGATTACTTACCTGACGGAACACTTCAAAACCCACAAAAAGGATCATCATTCTCGTCGTGGGTTGCTGAAGATGGTTGGTCAGCGTCGTCGGTTGCTTGACTATCTGATCAAGCAGGACGTCGAGCGTTACCGAACGATTATTAAAGCTCTCGGGATTCGCCGCTAAAAAAAGCAGCATGCCCCTTCGGTATGCTGCTTTTGACTTTTAACCGTCGTAGCTCTGGAGGCTGTCCGGAGAGAATGTCTGCTCAGAGCAGCAGGATTGTCTCAGGCCAACCTCCACCAGCTATTTTTTTTATCAGGCTAGATAGAGTTTCCAGATGGCTGGAAGCTGCTAACAAGGAGTAATGGATGGCCTATCATAAGGTAGAAGTAACATTCAATGGACAACCGTTGACCATTGAAACCGGTAAAGTTGCCCGTCAGGCCGACGGTGCAGTTATTGTCACTTACGGTGAAACCAAGGTGCTCTGTACTGTGGTTTCATCCAGAAAAATGCGCGAAGGACAGGATTTCTTTCCCCTGACCGTCAACTACGCGGAAAAATTCTATTCAGCAGGTAAAATTCCCGGTTCTTTCTTCCGTCGGGAGCGTGGTACCACCGAGCGTGAGACCTTGATCTGTCGCCTGATCGACCGTCCGATGCGGCCGCTCTTCCCGAAGGGCTACATGTTCGAAACCCAGATTATGCCGTCGGTGATATCCGCTGACCTGGTCAATGACCCTGACACTTTGGCGATGGTTGCCGCCTCGGCTTCGGTCGCGGTTTCCGACATTCCATTTGAAGGTCCGATTGCCGCTGTTCGCGTCGGTCGTGTTGACGGTCAGTTTGTTGCTAACCCGACCAACGAACAGATCGAAGAGAGTGATGTCGAGATCATTGTTTCGGGTTCCAAGGATGCCGTGATGATGGTTGAGGGTGAGTCGAATTTCCTCTCGGAAGCGGACATGCTGGATGCTATCTTCTTCGGCCACGAAGCACTTCAGCCGTTGATTGCTGTTCAGGAAAAACTGGCCAAGCTGGTCGGTAAGGAAAAGCGTGTATTTGAAGTCGCTCAGACTGATGAACACCTTGTGACCAGAGTCACCGAACTGGCTGAGCCAAAGGTCGTCGAGGCAGTCAAGATCCAGAGCAAGCAGGATCGTTATGCGGCACTGGGTGATATCCGTGCTGAAGTTAAGGAACATCTGGCTGAAGTCTACGAAGGGCGTGAAGGGGAAATCTCCGCAGCTCTCGGTTCGGTGGAAAAGAGAGTTGTGCGCCTGATGGTCGCCAAAGACCGGATCCGGATTGACGGTCGCGACATGACCACTATCCGCCCGATCAGTTGTGAAGTCGGCGTGCTGCCGCGCGCCCACGGTAGTGCTCTGTTTACCCGCGGTGAAACACAGGCATTGGTTGCCGCCACGCTGGGTACCAGGACTGACGAGCAGCGTATGGACAATGTCCAGGGGATGGATTTCAAGAAGTTCATGCTCCATTACAACTTCCCGCCGTTCTGCGTTGGTGAAACCAGTATGCGCCTTTTTCCGGGCCGGCGTGAGATCGGTCACGGTATGCTCGCCGAGCGCAGTGCCGCACAAATTCTGCCGAAACACGAAGATTTCCCCTACACCATTCGGGTCGTCTCTGATGTCCTTGAGTCAAACGGGTCTTCCTCTATGGCTTCGGTCTGTGGAGCCTCCCTGTCGCTGATGGATGCCGGTGTGCCGGTCTCCGAAGCGATCGCCGGGATTGCCATGGGGCTGATCAAGGAAGGGGAGAATGTTGCAGTACTCTCCGATATCCTCGGTGATGAGGATCATCTGGGTGATATGGACTTCAAGGTGACCGGTTCGGCAAAGGGTATCACTGCGTTGCAGATGGATATCAAAATCACCGGTGTGACCAGGGAAATTATGCAGCAGGCGCTGGAACAGGCCCGTGAAGGTCGTATTCATATCCTCGGTGAAATGGCCAAGGCACTCGACGCACCACGCCCCGAGCTTTCCCCGCATGCGCCGCAGATTACCAGCATCAAGGTTAAGCAGGATCAGGTTCGTACTGTTATCGGTTCCGGTGGTAAAAATATCCGTGGCATCATTGAGGCGACCGGTTGTGCCATCGATATTGAAGATGACGGTACCATCAAAATTGCCTCTACGGATGGTGCTGCCGCCAAGGCTGCGATCAAGATGATCCGTGATCTGACCCAATCTGCCGAAGTTGGCAAGCTTTACGCTGGCAAGGTTAAAAAGATTATGGAATTCGGCGCATTTGTTGAAATCTTCCCAGGAACTGATGGTTTGGTTCACGTTTCTGAGCTCGATAAAGAGCGTGTTCGCAACGTCACTGATGTGCTAAACGAAGGAGACGAGGTTCTGGTTAAGTGCATCGGT
>WTCI01000252.1 GCA_013138655.1 Desulfuromonadaceae bacterium
TGATCAAGGCAGGGGATGTTGTTGAGTAATAAGGTTCCATCAAGCAGGCCGATCGTCAGTTTTTCATACTCATTGATTAATTTGCCGAGTGTCGAGACAGAGCTTGCCAGCTGTTTACGGATTTGTGGGTGCTCTGCGGGGTAGAGTCTTAAGCCCTGCAGAATGGCTGTGAGGCAGAAAAGACCCTGTTTGAGTTGATCAAGAGACATGATGATGTTTTTGCAGCTGTGTCGTCGCCTGTTTCAGTGCTTTGTTGACCGGCCCTTTGTGCGCATTGGGTATTTGCGTCAGGAGCGGGAGCAACTGGTCATTGCCCAATTGCCCGAGGGCCATGATGGCCTCTGCACGCAAGCCTTCGATATGTTTACGCTTAAAGACGTTTCTGCGGCGGGCAAACTTCAGCAGGGGGATAATTGCCTGGGGGGATTTGGTCGCCGCCAAAGCCTGGATAGTTGCTGTTTTTAGATCGGTTTTTTTGCCGAAAAAATCAAACGTTTTCAGTATGTTAACCAGGGGCGGCAGCGCCTTTGGATTTCTCAGCGCACCCAGTGCCATAATCGCCGGCTGATGAAGCTCGGTATTTTGGTCCTGACTCAAGCGTAACAGCAACGGAATGACAGAGCTGCTGTCAATTGCGCCCAAAGCCCGGATCAGTACTCTGCGCACCCGGACTTCCGGGTGTGTCATGGTTTTGTTCAGTAACGGCAGGGCACTTTCCAGCTGGCTTTCACCCAGAATCGTGACGGCATTACGCACCACATACCAGGTTTTATTTGTTATCTCGGTCTGCAGCAGCTCGAAAATACTTTCTCCCATGGCGGCCAGGATTGCTGTGTAGTGACGGCGGATGATGGTGTTTCGTTCAGCATTCATACGTTTCAAAAGTGGCGTGGCGAGTTTCAACCCCAGGCCAACCAGTAATCTACTGAGTGCCCGCTGCTGCGAAGCTTTCAAGGTTTGCTCCGCCACGCTGTCAATCAGCAGGGTCTGGATCTCAGCCGTGAGCAAAGAGCCAATGGCTGCCGTTGCAGCGTCTCTTTGAGATGAACTGCGTTGACTCTCCTGACGATGAGTTTCCAGCAAGCCGAGGAGTGCCAGGCAGCCGTTAAGCCCCGTCTGACGCAGGAATTCTCGAGCTATGTGCCGGATCTTTTGCAAGAGCTGGGCATATTCATGGTCGTTCAAAGGCTCTTTCAATTCTTCGAGAAAATCCTGCATCCGGGTAACGACCGCGCTTGTTTCTGCGGTTTCCCGGCGTGGTTTCTGCCCGGTTTCTCCGGCAAGGTTTTTCGGCTGGCCATTTTCAAATTTACGCAGGTTGTTTTGTATGACTTGCAGGTCTGTTTCATTGATCCAGATCGATCTGATCTGCCGGTCTGCGAGTCTTTTCGGTAATCCTCCTTCTGCAAGGAGTTGTGCGGCCGATTTCGTCAGTTCCTCGGCAAAAACGAGCAATTCATAATCAGTCAATTCCGGGAGGAAAAGCAGGTGCCGAACACGCCGTTCCAGCAGCTTGAGCGCCAAAGAGGCCAGATTTTTATTGTTCGGTGCCAAGGGGATGGCATCAAGGCTGAAGCCTTTTTGCGTCACATGGTATGGGCAGGTATCATGGCGCTCCAGCAGTGGCTGAAAGGCCGTTGCTGTCTCTTCGGCCGCTTTTGCCAGGGCCGGGTGTCCCGGTGGGTAGAAGGAGAGTGCCCTAATCAGCTTGATCAGCCCGGTGAGTGCAATTTCCAGGTCGATCGTTAACGTATGTTCTTTAGAGGAAAGATCCATATCCCGTCTCAATCTGTGATGTCAGTACTGATTCACTAGGAGACTGTCGGACTATCCGGGCCGAGGCGAAAATTTGGAAGTTTGAGGCCAGATTTGGGCTCGTTTGAGAGCGCATAGCCATAGCTATGGGCTGAAAAGGAGCTTAAATATGGGCCAAACAGCCGGATTTGCAGCTGGCTCATGGATAGTCCGACAGTCTCCTAGAACATTCGCTATCTTAGGGTGGTTTGGACGATTTCACAACAATTCATTGCAGCGCGGGGATAAGGGTGTTTCCTCGCAGTTCGTATGCCGCAGTTCTTCCTGTGTGAAACTACGCTGCTATTCAGGATTATCAACCGCATTGGGCCATTGTTTTCCGCTCCGTGCTGTGATAAATGGACAGGAATGTTCATCATGAGAACAGTAAGATCTCTTTTCGCTGTGCAGATCGGTCGTTTATGAGTGCTGACAAGCTGATTCTGGGTATTACCGGCAATATTGCTTCAGGTAAGAGTGCGGTTGCCCGCATGTTTGCAGCGCACGGGGCGGCACTGATCGACGCCGATCTCCTGGCTCGCGAGATTGTTGCGCCGGGACACCCGGTATTACAGCAGTTGGTGAAGCGGTTCGGTTCTGAGGTGTTATGGAAAAATGGTGAGCTTGATCGCGAACGCTTGGGACAGATCATTTTTGCCGACAAGCTGGCGCGGGAGGATCTAAACCGCATCACCCACCCGGCCATTGCCAAGTTGGCGATCGAGAAGTTACAGCAACTCAAAGCCACCCCGGGAATTCCGCTGGTGGTCTACGAGGCGCCGCTACTGTTTGAAGCGGGGGCCGAGGGGCGGGTCGACCAGGTTCTGGTGGTGAAAATCGATCCCGATGTGCAATTGCAGCGGCTGATGGCCAGGGATGGGCTTGATGAAACGGCCGCGCGACAGCGGATTGCGGCCCAGATGCCGCAAGAGGAAAAGCTGGCCAGAGCCGACTATGTGATCGATAATTCGGAAAGTTTAGAAGCGTTGCAGCTGCGCGTGGACGAGCTGTGGGAGTTGCTGGTCAGCGAAGAAAATAGCCACTGACGCTCCAGACACCGCCCTCTCTGACCAGTACAATCGTTTCAAGGGTACTGGCTTTGTTCAGAAACTGGGTGACATAGCTGATTCTGACATAGTCGCCGTCAGGAAGTGCGGTCCAAGCGGTATGTTGGCTGATTGTTTTCAGGGAGCGATCTATCAGGTAGCCGATATAGGGCCGAGCCGCCTGGGCTTTACTAAACCATTCAGGGGTGCCAAAGTAGCTCTGGTTGACCAAACTGGTCTGGCTCCAGGCGAGTTCGAACTCCCCGGCATCAAGCATGGTCAGAAAGTTTTCGGCCGTGACTTGAACCGTAGAGTCAATAACTTCCGCAGATAAACTCTGAATAGGAAATAGCAGCAGCGCCAACAAGACCAGCGCAGCAGGCAGGTTTAGTCTTTTCATGAGTCCCCCTCACGTTTGCAACCATCTCTGTCGAACTATAACCGGACTATAACCGGAATCTTTTGTCAGGTAAAGTTGTTTACGCGGGAGAGGGGGATTTCAGATTGTCGCGGTTGTAGGCAAGGGTGCCAAAAATCTCGCAATACGCTGGATAACGGCCATTTGTCGGGGGTTCTCGGCAGCTGTCAAGGTATGTGGGACTTCGGGTCCATAGCAATAAAATTCCTTGATTTCACTCCCCAATTTATTAAACAATTCCTCGGCCGTACCGGGAGCAATTGTTTTGTCCCCGGCGGCTGCCAGAACCAGAGTCGGAGTTGTCATCGCTTTCAATTCCCTGCGAATCTGGCGGCGCAAGCGATTGATTTGGACAACCCCTTTAAGGGGGCGGTACCGATAATAAAAAGGTTGCTCCGCTTCTGCAATCCGCCGTTTTCGGTAGGGCATGAAGAGACTCAAGAATCCCGCATGATCGGCAAGAGGATGTTGTAATTGCAGGAAGGGTGAGAGGAGAACCATTCGCTCAATGGGGTGTTGGCGTGAAAATTTCGCGACTAACAGAGCCCCGGTGCTGAGACCTGCGGCACTGACGGCCAAATTTTCCTGCACGAGAATGTGATAACCATTGTTGAGCGCTGTCAACCAGTCTTCGAAACGGCACCTTGCCAAATCTTTCGGGCTGGTGCCATGCCCCGGCAAACGGACTCCCAGGACGGTAAATCCACGCGTTACCAAGTCGTTTCCGAGGGGGCGCATTTCACGCGGTGTGGCACAAAAACCGTGAACCAGTAAGACACCTTGTCCATTCGATTTTTCCGGGCGCAACAGAAAGGGCAGATTCTCCGGGTGATTGACTCCGGCACTCCGGGCTGCTGCTATCTCTTGTTCGATGGAAGGTTTCAGTGTGATTGCTCGCTCTCGCAGACAGCAAAAAGGCCCCTCGGAGAGGAGCCTTTGAATTCAGGTGCAGGTTTTGACGCTTTCGCAAAAAAAACCTTGAGATGATGACGCCATCATTATTTGGGATAGCCGAGGCGGGTTGACAGATCGGAACTGGCTTTCAGCACCAGTGGGATCAACTCGTTTTCAACCCGGTCGCTTTCGATTCGCATGCTTGGGCCGGAGATGCTGATGGCACCGACAATCCTTCTGGTGTAGTCGCGGATCGGGGCAGCAATGCAGCGTACCCCCTGATCCAGTTCCTCGTTATCAAAGGCATAGCCCTGTTCCCGAACCTTGGCCAGTTCGGTTTTGAGTGCTTCCGGGCTGGTCAAAGTCGTAGGGGTGTGCCGGACAAGCTTGCTGTTCGCTAAAAGATCGTCCAGTTCTTCGTCCGACATGAAGGCCATATGAACTTTGCCGGAAGCCGTGCAGTAAGTCGGCAGGCGTGAGCCGACACGGGAAACGACTCTGACGGTCAGGCTGGTTTCGATAACATCGAGGTAGACTGTGTGTTGATCTTTGTAGATGGCAACATAGGCAGTTTCATTGCAGTTTTCGACAACCTGCTCAAGGATCGGCTTGGCTTGGCGCAGCAAACCCATCTGCCTGATGAATGTCTGTCCGAGTTCCAGAGCTTTCAGCCCAAGACGATAGTTTTCCGTTGCCTTGTTCTGTTCGATGTAACCACGTGATTCCAGCGTTGCCAGCAGTCGGAACACGTTGTTTTTGTGAAGTTTCAAGCGTTTGCTCAGCTCGGTGACGCCCAGCTCGTCAACATCGTCATGAAACTGTTCGAGCAGGTCGAGAGCGTGAGAAACTGCCTGGATGATATATTCCGACTTGTCTTTTTTGACCATTGCTTTTACCCTTCTTGGGAATTTTTTATATATAAGACGGGTGATTCTAGCCTCGGGAAGAAGAGTCTGTCAAGCTGTATACAACAGCGTTTTTTCCCCCCCTCCTCATGAATTTTTTTCCTAATTATAGAATGCTGTTCTGTTCGTGTCAAATTCAGCGTGATGATATTATTTAATATTCGCTTGGCAGCCCGATTTGGCTTGGCCGGGAGGTGTGAAACGTCTGCACTGAAGAGAAGATGAGCGCTGTATTTAAATAGCATTCATTCAGAAACTCCGGTTGCGCACGATGAAGGTCCGTATGGGAGACTAATTGTTGATGCCCTCACAAAAAGTCCGATCCCGATCTGAAAATTGTCGTTTTGAGAAAACCGGATTCCGCATTTGTCCTGTAATCGATTTTTCGGGCCAGCCTGTGGGTAGAATGGCCCCCGGATCTTATTTCTCCAACCGTTGACATCAAAAAAAAGGCGCATGCAGAGTCGCAACCGGCATGACCTTTGGGACTTCTCTGAACAGTTCTTCTCCGGTGCTATATTCGAATTTGTGAAGGATGATACCTTCGATAGCAGTAACGTCGACATTGTGCGCGATTTTGAATGCTGTGGGAAGGGGAAATGTATAGAGACTGCCTGCGAAAAGGACCAGTCCCATCAGTTAAGAAAATCCGGGAAAAGTTAGTAGAACAACATTTCGTGTTCTGCTTGCAATAGAGCGTTTGGGCCATGTCAATCGGACATTCTTTATTGTTTTAACGCGCTAGTTCAAAACTATGGACTTTAGTCGGTCTATTTAATGAGTTCCAGCAAAACGCTGGTGGCGTAACTCCCCTTGGGCAGGGTGAATTCAAGGACCAATTCGTTTCCTGTTGCGGCGATGATTTTCGGGTTTATGAGCGGCACGCGTAGCGGCCGTCTTTCTCCCGGCATACTGAGTCCGAGCCCCTGCTTCCAGCTTGTCAATGATAGCCCGGTGTTCTGAAGGATGCACTCTTCGTTTTTGCCCGGCTGACCGCATGCCAACATGACTTTATGGCCGAATAGAGGGGCGGACGGACTGATTTCAAAACAATCAGCCCGGGGCTGTTCTTTTTCAGCGGATGCGACCCGGAAGCAGGCTCCATTTGCGTGCTTGACGGCGATATCGCCATCGTACAGTTGTTGCAGGTTCGGTAGGCGCTGCTCAAGCAGTTGATCGAACAGCTGCGATTGTGAGGCGGACAGATAGAGCCGGAGCAGATTGCGCGGTAAGGATTTGACGGCAACCTGGTGAGATTTTCCCTCAAGCAGGCAGCGGACCAGGCGGCGTTCATCTCGCATGCGCCGGGGGAGTTTGTCGAAACAGGCGGCCAGGTCACCAGCGCGATACGCGGCTGCCGCCGCCTGCCAGTCAATATTCCGGATCAGTGCGGGATCACCAAGGAACTCGGGGCAAAAGTCTTCGTAACTGCCCTGTAAAAACAGCAATCCCAGCTGCGCGGAATTGCCCAAAACGCCGTAACGTTGTTCGCCGAAACGGTTGGGTGTGCCCCGCTCCTGTAATTGTTGCAGGATGGCCTCAGCACGTTGCGCGGCTTCG
The DNA here is from genome assembly GCA_013138655.1 of Desulfuromonadaceae bacterium. Lineage (GTDB taxonomy): Bacteria > Desulfobacterota > Desulfuromonadia > Desulfuromonadales > Geopsychrobacteraceae > Malonomonas. The sequence goes on from WTCI01000252.1 coordinate 6,618, forward strand.
CGGTGAGTGTTACGCAAACGAATGGTAAACCGATTGCCGGCCAGATGACCGAGTCGCAGTTTGTTGCCATGCAGCTCCTGCCGCAGGATCTGTGCCTTGCGCAATTGCAATGCGGCAACGCGGTCGGCACACTGGGCGGGAATCGATATCATTTGCCGGGTGCGGGCGT
>WTCI01000303.1 GCA_013138655.1 Desulfuromonadaceae bacterium
GAACTGGCAGTTTTTGCGGCCCGCCTGCAGAAGCAAAGCGAGAAGATTTCTACCGTCGAACTGCTCGGCAAACTGAACGGTGCGGTTGGTCACTTCAACGCCCATCTCTCAGCTTATCCGGAGGTTAACTGGATTTCCTTGACCAGGTCGGTCATCGAAAAAGAGTTGGGACTCAAACAGAACCTCTTTACGACCCAGATTGAGCCACACGATTACATGGCTGAACTGTTCGATACCATAGCGCGCTGGAACACCATCCTCAATGATTTGAACCGTGACATCTGGACCTACATCTCCATGGCCTATTTCGGTCAGAACACCATCAGGGGGGAAATCGGCTCCTCAACCATGCCGCACAAGGTGAATCCGATCGACTTTGAAAACTCCGAAGGGAACTGCGGACTGGCCAACGCAATCTTCCAGCACCTGTCAGCCAAACTGCCGATTTCGCGGCTGCAGCGTGACCTGACCGACTCGACCGTACTGCGCAACATGGGAGTTGGTTCCGGCTACAGCATGATCGCCTATCGTTCGACCCTCAAGGGACTGAGTAAACTGAAACTGAATGAGCAGAACCTGTCTGATGATCTCGATAATGCCTGGGAGGTGATGGCTGAGCCGATCCAGACGGTCATGCGCAAGGCGGGCATCGAAAAGCCCTACGAAAAGCTGAAGGAACTCACCCGCGGGCAGAAGATCGATCGCACAACCATCCGCGACTTTGTCGAAGGATTGGAACTGAATCCGGAAGATAAACAGCGCCTGCTCGACATGAGCCCAGCCAGCTACATCGGCATGGCAGCCAAAATTGTCGACCTGCTCGACTGATTTAGACCCTTGTTCATGAGTAAAAAAACAGGGCCGAAATTTCGGCCCTGTTTTTTTATAATCAAGAGGACTATTGAAAAAGATATGAGAATCAGTAGCAGTCGTTGCATTGTCGTCGCTTTTAGCAATATACATGAACGGTTACAAATATTTCTTATCTTTATTTTCACTAAAAAAATGCTACTATTCCTCGGGTAAGCTTTTCGATCAATAAAAATTTGTACAGAAAATCACAGGGGAACCCATATGAACGAAGACAAAGATCGAGGACAACGTATCGCAATCATGGCGATAAAAGAAAATACCCCCAAGGATGTCGAGCAGGAAATTTTGAACCTGATTTCTGAAGGAGACACACTGAAAGATTTAAAGAATCGAGGGTATTCTACTCACCTCTCCTGAACGAATATCCACATAATCCCGAAAATAGCACTGAGATCAATGCCTTCCTTTCCAAATCAGGTAGGCGTCAAGGTCCTCCCGCGCAAAATCGAGGGCGAGCTTTAACAGCAAAGCATCGTCGAGATAACCGACAAGCGGGATGAAGTCGGGAATCGCGTCAAACGGCACCAGAAAATAGATCAGTGCAACCGTCATGGAGGTCAAGGCCTTCTTAGGGGTGATGGGATACACCCGGCGGATAAAATCGTACAGCAAAAATGCCATCAATTTAAGGTCGTACCAGAATTTCAACAAAATCCGCGAAAGCTGCCCACTCACGTTTAACCCCCGATGCTATCTGCAAATCTCACTGTTCGGTTCAATCGTAGCTGATCCGAAAGACAGCAACAACCGGCTGTAAAAAAAATACCCCAACCCGGAGGAGGCCGGGATGGGGATAAATGTCCTTAAGCGGACGAAAGAGAAGATGTTATTGAGAAATTAAATTTATTTCAAGACTTGTGCCCAGGCGGGAATATCACCGATAACCACATCAAATACCGGCATAACCAGGACATAGGTGACGACAACAACCAGAACGATACCGATAAGATTGAGGCCGACACCGCTTTTTGCCATCTGCGGGATGGAAACGTATCCGGAACCGAAAACAATGGCATTCGGCGGAGTTGCCACCGGCAACATGAATGCATGGGACGCAGCAATCGCTGCCGGAACAACGAGCAGCAGCGGGCTCTGACCAAGGCCGATAGCAACCGCCGAGAGAATCGGCATGACCATTGCCGCAGTTGCGGTATTGGACGTCAACTCAGTGAGATAAATAATCAGTGTCACCACGGCAATAATCAGCACAAGAATCGGTGCATTTTCCAGCAGGCCGACCTGAGAACCGATCCATTCAGCCAGACCGGTCTTTTTAAAACCGGTTGCCATCGCCAGGCCGCCGCCGAAAAGAATCAGCACCCCCCAAGGCAGTTTGCTCGCCCAGTGCCAATTCATGACAAACAGGTTTTTTTTCATATTTATCGGGATCAGAAACAAGACCAGCGCGCCGGTCATCGCAATGGCCGCATCGGTGACCAGGGTCGGATCAGGGAAAACAAAACTGAGCTGTTTACGGAAAATCCAACCGAGAGCAGTTGAGGCAAAGACCAGTGCCGTCCAGCGCTCACCGACGCTCATCGATCCCATCTCTTTCAGTTCCTTAATTATGAGATCACGCCCACCGGGTACCTTCTTCAGTTTCATCGGATTGGCAATTCTGATCAGCCAGAACCAGCAGGCCGGCAACATCACAACAACCAGCGGCACGCCAACCTTCATCCAGTCGACAAAGGTGATTTCGTATCCATAGGTTTTCTGTAGATAACCGGCCAGTACGGTATTCGGCGGCGTCCCGATCAGGGTGGCAACACCACCGATCGAAGCGGCATAAGCAATGCCGAGCATCAGGTTTAAACCGAAATTAAACTTTCCCTGTGCGAAATCGATGGTTTTATCGAGACCTTCCTTCTTACCTTCTTCAATGATGTGGGAAATAATCGCCAGGCCGATCGGCATCATCATCACTGTTGTTGCCGTATTGGAAACGAAGGCAGACAAGACAGCGGTTGCCACCATAAAGCCGAATATCAAACGCCCGGGAGAGAACCCGACCGCCTTGACGATGTTCATGGCGATCCGCCGGTGCAGTTCCCAACGCTGCATCGATAGAGCGATAATGAAGCCACCCATAAAGAGAAAAATCAGATGGCTGGCATAAGGAGCTGTCGCCTGCTTGGTATGCATAATTCCCAGCAGGGGGAAAAGTGCGATCGGCAGCAGACTGGTGGCCGGTATCGGGATCGATTCACACATCCACCAGGTTGCCATCAACAGAGCAACAGCGGCCATTTTCTGGGCAGCAGGATCCATCCCTGCCGGGGTCGGAATCAAGAACATCAGAATAAAGAGCAGCGGCCCCAGGGCCAGACCGACCTTTTGTCGGGTCGTGTATTCACGGGGTTCACCTTCATCAATCCCGCCAGGGGTGCTCTTCAAGCGACTTGCGTGTTCCGCTGGAGCTTCCTCCGTTTCATCCGCCAGATCAACATCATGCTCAGTGCGATGCTCTACAACGACCATGCCTCTCCGACCCATCAAACGCTTCATCGCTTTCGGTGTAAAAGCGATCGTTTCCCGGGTGTCATCATGCATCATCCAAAGGCGATTCCATAACGCTGTAATCATCATTCTCTCCTATTCAGATATTGAAAACAGTTGCCATTCATTAAGTAAGTATAGTTGCCATTAAGTGGGTGTGCAAACAACTGTCAAACAACTTTTGATTGACTGAATAAGAGCAATGCCGGTGCCAAAACAACAAACTGTATATAAAAATATATACTTGTAATTATTTCAGCTACTTAAAATAAATATTAGCGACTCAATCGGTAGCCGCACATTTTACAACCATAGTATAAAATGCAAAAACCCGACGCAATCGGCTAAATTTCGCCGATTGCGTCGACTGCAAGCTGCTAAAAATTCAGGGTCTGTTTTAATCGCTGGTTAAAAGATATTTTTCCAGTTTATAGCGCAATGTTCCACGGGGCACGTTGAGGATACGCGCAGTTTTCGCCACATTGCCGCCGGTAATCTGAAAGGCCTTCTCAACCAGATTCTTTTCTATCTGGCCGACCACATCATCCAGCACTATCCCTTCCGGCGGGATTTCACAACTGAACGGTATTTCGCTTTGCGGGGTTTCACCCCAGATTTCTCGCGGCAGATGTTCTGAGCGAATTTGCTCTGCGTTGTGCATGATACAGATCCGCTCGACCACGTTACGCAGTTCACGAACATTCCCCGGCCAGTGATAGCGCATCATCAAGTCAAGCGATTCACGGGAAAAACCCTTCATCGCCTTGTTGAATTCTTTGCTGAAACGCAGGAGAAAATACTCGAGAAGTACCGGGATATCCTCCCGTCTATCGCGCAACGGCGGAATATGAATCGGAAATACGTTCAGGCGATAGTAAAGATCTTCACGGAATTCCTTGCGCTCGATAGCCGCTTTGAAATCAACATTCGTCGCAGAAATAATGCGGACATTGATATCAATATTACGATTGCCACCCAGACGACGAATCTTGCGATCTTCCAAAACCCGCAACAGTTTCACCTGCAGGCTCATATCCATCTCACCGATTTCATCGAGAAAAATCGAGCCGCTATCAGATTCTTCAAACAGCCCGATTTTGCGTGTTTTCGCATCGGTGAATGCTCCACGTTCGTGGCCGAAAAGTTCCGATTCAAGCAGGTTAAATGGTAAGGAACCACAGTTGATTTCCACAAATGGTCGTTCACTGCGTGGTGACAGGTTATGGATTGCTTGGGCAACGAGTTCCTTGCCGGTGCCACTTTCACCGGTAATCAATACCGTTGCGGTCTCATGCTTGGCAACTTCACGAATCTGTCGAAATATCTGTAGCAACGCCGCGCTGTTACCAATCATATTGATGCCATCGGCTTCCTTCGATAAACGTTTAACTTTACGACGTAAATTCTGGGTTTCCAGCGCCAACTTGACAATCAAATGAATAGCATCTGCTTTAAATGGCTTTTTTATATAATCATAAGCGCCGATTTTCAGAGCTTCTACTGCACTCTCTACCGTGCCGTATCCGGTGATAATGATCACCAGGATATCCGGATCAACCTCTTTCATCGCCCGCAAAACATCCAGGCCGCTATGATTGCCAAGGTTTAAGTCGAGCAGCACCAGGCTGATCTCTTCTTCTGCAACAAAGCGGACTGCCTCATCCGGGGACTCGGTCGAGAGCGGCCGATAACCATCCTCAGACAAAATTCTCTCCAGATTTTCCCGAATGAACGCTTCATCATCAACGATTAGAATTTTTTCCATACTCATGCTCCTGCCTATGACAATTCGTATAATTTTTGAGACAAATATTGCCACCACTATGCCATCAGGCAAGAAAAATGGTTAATTTCAGCCATAAATGCCTATGAATGGCGGTCAAACTCCAAGGGCAGTGACAGCAAAACAGTTGTTCCTTCACCTGGTTCGCTTTCCACGTCGATATCTCCCCCATGATCAGAGATAATGTTATAACTGATCGCTAAACCCAGGCCGGTTCCCTGCCCTTTATTGGTATAAAAGGGCTCAAAAATCAGTGGAATCTGCTCGGCAGCTATACCAACCCCAGTATCGGAAACAGCAATTTTTAAGAGCTTGTTTTCAACGCTGGCAGAAATACTTAACTCCCCCCCCTCGGGCATAGCATCCAGCGCATTATTGTAGAGGTTGAGCAAAACCTGTTTCAAGCGGTCTGCATCCATACTAATTTCAGGCAGATCACTTGCGAACTGCTCTTTAAGGACAATTTCCTGGCGGTGACACTGTTTACGGATCAAAAACAGAGATTCCTGCAATACCGTGACAATCTGCCCTCGAACAAACTGTGGTGCAGGCATCGAAGCAAAACACAGCATTTCGTTAATCAGCGATTCCAAACGCTCAATCTCATCCAGGGCTCTGCGAATCAATTGCTGATCCGTCTCATGACCTAAGAGGCGATCGTGCAGTTCATCAAGCAGCAAACTCACCCCGGTTAAAGGATTCCGCACTTCATGTGCGATCCCGGCAGACATCCGCCCAAGAGAAGCAAGCCGGTCCATACGGGCCATTTGTTGCCGCATATTGACCCGCTCGGTTAAATCCTCAACGGTCAACAGCCAGCCCGCCTGCTTACGGAAACTGAGTGGGAAGAGCGCCATGCGGTAGGTCAACTGCCGGTCATTCCGGGCAATCTTCACATAACGCCGCTGCGGATCTTTTTCCTCTTTAACATCGCTACTGAGCCAAACTTCCAAGACACTACAAAGTTCTGGCCAGTCACTTAACAGAGCCTGCCAGTCACAATCTTTCCCCGGGCGCGTCATCCCCAGAATCCGGCAAGCCGGGCCGTTGACCGATGTCACCATGCGGTGATAGTCGATGGTTAAAATACCGGTTTCAATATTTTCAAAAACCGTGTCCTTGAAGTTGCGTTCTCGAAGAATCTCGGTCCGCGATTTCCTTAATGCCCGTAAAGTTTGCAGCAACCGCCGCCGCCGGCTGTTTAATTCCTCCACCATGGTATTGAAGGAATCCGCCAGAACGCCGACTTCATCATTGGAACTGACCGCAACCTGGGTCGAAAAATTCCCCTGAATCATCTGCTTGGTTCCTTCAGTTAATGACAACAGCGGCTTAACGATACTGTTGGACAGGGTATATGCCGAACCGATGACAAAAAGAACCGTCAACGAGATCACCAGCCAGGATTCATGCAGATAGCTGGTAATTTCCTCACGAATCACCCTTGCAGTAACCAGTGCAGGTTGATGAAAATAGTCAACTTCGGCACCGATGGTTATCCCGCCAAAGATCTGATAGTCCCCATATCCGGCTTGACGGTAAATAATCGGGGCATAAGCCATAATTTTCTGTGAGCCGCCGATATTGGTGGTGTCTACAACTCCGGACTCGCTCCTGCGGACGGCTTCAGCAGCCTTGGGATAGTTTTGGTGGATAAAGCCAGCGGCCAGAAGATTAAACGGCAAGCGCCCGGCATAAATAGCTTCCTCCGTGCTGCTTTCCGTATATGGCGGCACCAAACTACCATTCTGATCAAAACCACGGATATCCCAGTACTTGGGGTGTGTAATGATCCAGCCTTCGTCATCAAACATGAAGGCGTAGTTACCACTGGCGTAAGACGGGAAAACCACATAACGCTCTTCCGTTGGTGAAATATGCTGGGTAAATTCCATCAAATGACGGTGATCCAGTGACAGAACGACGACACCTTTGAACTCACCTTCCTCCCAGAGGGGTGTCGCAAAACGGACAACACCTCGATAGGGTGTCCCCTGCACAGCCTCCAACGGTGTTTCCGTCCCCTGCAATTGCTGATCACGGCTGACATACCAGCCAGTTAGATGCGAAACCCAGATCTCACCCTTGCGTAACTTGGCAGCTTCCTGAAAATAGACTTCGTTTTTGTAGGTTGTCTTGAGTGGATCAGAAACATCGCGCAAGTTGCTGGATGGGCGGCCATCTATAATACGGATCCGTTCCTGACCAGCGGGGTCTATAAAACTCAACTCACTGTAAACAAGAATTTTCTCACGCACTTCTATAGGGGCGTTATTCGTGCCACGTCGATACCAGATCGTCCGCTGATGGCTCCAACTGAAATCAAGATATGACTTTTCCAGAATCGGCATTAATGACAAGTCACGTAAATCGTCTTCGACTCCATGTAGAAAAGAGCTGACCTCATTCGCCACCATCTCGGCACGCAGCTCCAGAGCCTTCGTTGCCTGACTGTCCATCGCCTCGGCTGTACGTTGCCGCAAAAGGTCTTCGACAATACGCAGACTATGATGAGAATTAGCCAGCAATAATATCAAGGGAACCAGCGACAACAACAGGAAGGCCCCGAGAACCTTTTTATGCAGATTGATCCGAAACATAGGAGAAGTATAACGAAAATGAGTCATTGAGCCCAGTTATCAAAAAAAAGGGCACCTGTCCGGGTGCCCTTTTTACAAAAATGCTGAAGAAGCTTACTTATTACGAGAAACAACATAATCGGCAAGAGCATACAAGGCCCGACGAGCGTCACAATCGGGGAACAGGTCGAGCTGTCGCTTG
>WTCI01000073.1 GCA_013138655.1 Desulfuromonadaceae bacterium
TCACCGCAATGACCCTCGGTGGTCACGGCGACACCATGGTTCCTCTGATTCGTTATTCCAGCGTCCAGGGTATCCCGGTTATGGAACTGCTGGAGCAGAAGTATGGTGCTGCCAAGGCTCAGGAAGTGATGACCGCCATGGTTGAGCGTACTAAAGCTGCCGGTGGTGAAGTTGTCAAGCTGCTCGGTAACGGCAGTGCTTTCTATAGCCCGGCTTCTTCGGCAGTGGCGATGGCTGAGTCGATTCTTAAGGATCAGAAGCGTGTCCTGCCGACTTGTGCGCTGCTGAACGGTGAGTTCGGTGTTGACGGTTTCTACGTCGGTGTTCCTTGTGTTCTCGGTTCCGCCGGTATTGAGAAGATCATTGAATTCAAGCTGGACGAGACCGAGCAGGCGCTGATGGACAACTCTGTGGCTGCGGTCAAGGAGCTTGTCGGCAGCATGGGCATCTAAGGGTCTACCTACTGGATTGATCCAGAAGGGCAGCCGCCAGGCTGCCCTTCTTGTTAGGTGTATTTAAGAAACTGCATGAAATGATTGTGGTTTCGTCTGCCTCTGCAAGATGAATCAGAACGGCGAAGTGGTTTAAGTATACTGTATACAAGATTTATCTGGTGCCTGGTCGCCGCTTGTGTTAAGCTCCCGCCGCTTCTGTCAGGCTGTTGAAACAGCAATCACATGTAAAGGAGAAAGACGCTAATGAGCGCGAAAGCGGAAATCGAGATCATCGAGAGATACTGTAAGGGCTGCAACATTTGTGTTGAATTCTGCCCTACCAAGGTTCTGGAGATGGACGCATTTGTTGTCAAGGTAGTCAATGCTGATGCATGTATCGCATGTAATCAGTGTGAATTACGCTGCCCTGATTTCGCCATCAAAGTTCACAAGCTGTAATTCGCTAGAGGAGGTCGGTTCGTGGCTAAAAAAATAGCTCTATTACAGGGGAATGATGCCTGTGCCCACGGCGCACTTTATGCCGGGTGTACGTTTTTCGGCGGTTACCCCATTACTCCCTCCACCGAGGTTGCGGAAGTTATGTCTCAGGAACTTCCCAAGGTCGGTGGTACTTTTATGCAGATGGAAGACGAGATCGCCGCTATGGCAGCAATTCTCGGTGCTTCCCTGGCCGGTGCCAAGGTGCTTGATGCAACCTCGGGTCCCGGTATGTCACTCAAGCAGGAACTGATCGGCTACGCCTGTATCGCCGAGATTACCTGTGTCGTTGTCAATGTCATGCGTGGCGGCCCGTCGACCGGAATGCCGACCGGCCCGAGCCAGTCGGATATGCAACAGGCGAAGTGGGGAACCCACGGGGACCATGCAGCTATCGTTTTGACTCCGGCTTCCTGCCAGGAGCTCTACGAAGAAACGGGGCGTGCCTTCAATATGGCTGAAAAATATCGCATGCCGGTGCAGATTCAGATTGACGAAATTGGCGCCCATATGCGTGAGCGGGTCGAGTTTGCCGAGCCCGGTGAGCTTGAGGTGATTGACCGTGAAGTCACTACGCTTTCACCTGAAGAATACGAGCCCTACGCTGATACCGAGAGTATTGTTGCGCCGCTGGCTCCCTTCGGCAGTGGCTATCGCTATCATGTCACAGGCCTGAATAAGAGTGCTGACGGCTTCCCGACCACCAAGGCTGAATTGGTCGCCCATGAAGAGCAGCGCCAGATCGACAAGGTCGCGCTCAATGCGGCCGATATCGAGAAAAACGAGGAATATCAGCTGGAGGATGCCGAGGTTGTTCTCTTTGCCTATGGAACGACCAGTCGAAGCGCACGTTACGCAGTGAACGAACTGCGTAAGGAAGGCGTCAAGGCCGGTATGTTCCGCCCCCTGACCATGTGGCCCTTCCCCGAGAAGCGGATTGCCGAACTGGCTGATCAGGCCAAGGCGATCGTTTGCGCAGAGATGAATCTGGGGCAAATGGTGATCGAGATTGATCGCGTGGCTAAAGGGAATTGTGTAGTTGCCCACATCGGGCGTGTCGATGGGGAGCCGATCAATCCCGGCCAGATCATCGACAAGGTCAAGGAGGTTCTCTAATGGCGTACGATTACGAAAAATCGATCCGTCCGGGCAAACTGCCTCATATCTGGTGTCCCGGTTGTGGTCATGGCATTGTCCTGAAGGGGCTGATCCGGGCTATGGACACCTGTGAGCTGGATAGGGACAAGACCGCTGTTGTTTCCGGTATCGGCTGTGCCAGTCGTCTGCCGGGTTATCTTGACGCATGCACCCTGCATACCGCCCATGGCCGCGCCGCCGCTTTTGCGACCGGAATTAAAATGGCCAAGCCGGAAATGACGGTTCTTTGCGTTGGTGGTGATGGTGATGGTACGGCAATCGGCGGTAACCACTTCATCCATGCTTGCCGTCGCAACATTAATATGACCTATGTCATCATGAACAACTACATCTACGGCATGACCGGTGGCCAGTTTTCTCCCTGCACCCCGACCGGCATGAAAGCCTCAACCACGCCTTACGGCAACCCTGATCCGATTTTTGATATCAGCAAGTTGGCGATCGGTGCCGGTGCAACTTATGTTGCCAGAACCACTGCTTTCCATGCGACTCAGATCGATAAATTGATCGCTGAGGGGATTAAGCACAAGGGGATGGCCGTCATTGAAGTTCTGGATGACTGTCCGACCTCTTATGGACGCCGGAACAAGTTTCGCAGTGTGGTCGAGATGATGAAGCGTCTTAAAGATATTGCTGTGCCAGTCACTGCCGCAGCGAAGATGACTGATGAGCAGTTGGAAGGCAAGGTCTTGACCGGTGTTCTTTTTAAGGAAGAGCGACCGGAATACACCGAGCAGTATGCTCAGCTCATCCAACGCGTCCAGGGCGCCTGATTACCTAAAGGGGAATTGAATCATGGCTGAAAGATATGAAATTCGATTTTCCGGTGCTGGTGGTCAGGGTCTGATCACGGCCGGAATTATTTTGGCAGAAGCAGCGTCAATCGTTGATAACAAGTACGCTGTTCAATCGCAAAGCTACGGTCCCGAGGCGCGTGGTGGGGCCTCGAAGGCTGAGGTTATTATCTCGGATGAGCCGATCGACTATCCCAAGGCTACAGTCGTTGATGCCTGCCTGGCAATGACGCAGGAAGCCGCAGACAAGTATGCCGTCGGCATCAAGCCGGGAGGCCTGTTGCTCATAGACACTGACTTTGTGAAAAATGCGCCCAAAGGCGATTTCAAAGTCTATGACATGCCGATTATTCGGACTGCTAAAGAAGAGATTGGTCGGGAAATTGTCGCCAATGTGATCGCTTTGGGTGCTATGATCGCATTGACTGACGTTGTTTCCCGTGAATCCGGGGAAACGGCGGTACTACGAAAGGTTCCGGAAGCCTTTATCGACCTGAATAAGAAGGCTTACAGCCTTGGGTTCGAAAAGGTTAAAGAGCTGTTGGCGAAGTAATTCTGTCGCCGGATAAATTAAGATAGGCTACAAGGGAGGCCCGGTGTGTTTTGCGCCGGGCCTTACTTTGTTTAAACAGCAGGAATCGTCATGAAATTTTTTTTGTTGGCTTTTGTTCTTGTCACAATACTGATATCTGGAGCCTTCGCTCAGGAAACTCCGATGACAGAAAAAGACAAACGGGGCTACGCCATCGGTATGAGTGTCGGCATGAATATGAAAAAACAGCATGTTGATGCCACCGCTGAGTTGTTGGCTGCAGGTCTCAAAGATGCATTTGCCGGGACCGGAACCCTGTTGACAGAAGAGGAAATGGTCCAGATACTCACCGCCTATCAGCAGGAAATGCAGATGAAGCAGATGGCGGAACAGGCCGCTATCGCAGCCGCACAGGTGAAAAAATCTGCACTTTTTATGGAAGAAAACGGCAAAAAAGAGGGTGTGAAGACCTTGCCGAGCGGTTTGCAATATAAGGTTCTGACTGCCGGTACCGGTCAGTCACCTGCCGCAGATTCGACTGTCGAAGTGCATTATCAGGGCCAACTGGTTGATGGTACCGAGTTCGACAGCTCATACCTGCGTGGTGAACCGGCAACGTTTCCGGTGAATGGTGTGATTTCCGGCTGGACTGAAGCCCTCCAGTTGATGAAAGAGGGTGCCAAGTGGCAGTTGGCGATTCCCGCAGCACTGGCTTATGGGGAACGGGGTTTCCCGCCGGCCATTCCACCTGCCTCTGCTCTTATCTTTGAAGTCGAACTTCTTAAAATTGTTGAATAATTGTAACTATTCAGCATTGTCAGATCAGGAGAAAAAATGTCTGTCATCCCCGAGTGCTGCTATCGGGGATCCAGTCTTTCTGTCTTCTAAACTCTGGATTCCGGCTAAAATCCTGCCGGAATGACTGTCTTTTGTACTGTGCTGAATAGTTACGAATAATTTGTTCTTTCCCTGGCTTATTGCCAGCCCCACCAGAGTGAAATCGGTGGGGCTGTTTTTTTGCGATTGTAGAAGAATGAACATCCCGCCCCGTGTTCCATAACCGCTCTGTGTCAGGCTTTTTCCTGTTTCTGATCTGTGGTGTCGGCCGGGTTCTTTGCGTCTGTTCAATTTCCGGCAGAAACTGACTCAATATAATCAGGACGATACTTCCGAGTAACAGCATTTCGAACATCTCTACCTCCTTGTCGATTTTCCTTTTAGTCGTTATCGCTCCTCTCTGTGTCATTTAATGTCATTGTCTTGGTGGTGGGGGAAATTTAAAGATATTTTGAGCTGCGTTAAACTATGGTTTTTCGCTTGAAATAGGACATGTGAAGATTGACAGTTATGGCTGAAATCGTATACAGTATGCAGTGTTTTGCTCACGTCATAACTTGAAACTGTGGCAAGGAACATTTGAAAATTTACCTGTCGTGCAGCTGTGCTGCGAAACTGATAATCGGAGGATAGAGATGATTGAAGCTTATTTAAAACATGAAGAAGAACGGAATACTCAAGGGATTCCCGCTCTACCGTTGAGCCCTGAGCAAACGACTGAACTTTGCAATCTGCTGCAGAGTCCTCCTGCTGGTAAAGAAGATTTTTTGATGAATCTGCTTACCGAGCGGATTTCTCCCGGTGTTGATCCTGCTGCGCAAGTAAAATCAGCTTTTCTGACAGAAATTATCACCGGAAGCAAGACTTCTCCATTGATCGATAAAACTAAGGCGCTTCAGATCCTTGGTACTATGCTGGGCGGTTATAATATCCAACCATTGATTACTGCCTTGCAGATTGCTGAACTTGCTGACGAAGCGGCCTCTGCTTTGAGCGGCATGGTTATGGTTTATGATGCTTTTGATGATGTCTTGGCATTGTCGAAAAGCAATGATGCAGCCAAAAAAGTTATTAAATCTTGGGCTGCAGCTGAGTGGTTTACCGCTAATCCTGAATTTCCTGAGACTATTACGGTCAAGGTGTTCAGGGTTGATGGCGAGATCAATACTGATGATTTCTCTCCCGCGAGTGATGCTTGGAGCCGTTCCGATATTCCATTTCACGCACTGTGTATGGGTAAAATGCGTTTTCCCGGTGGTTACGAAGAGATGGCAAAATGGCGTGCCGAAGGAAACGATGTGGCATTTGTCGGTGATGTGGTCGGTACCGGTTCCTCGCGTAAATCCGCATGTAACTCGGTTTTGTGGCATATTGGCCAAGATATTCCGGCGGTGCCCAACAAACGCCGTGCCGGTGTGATTATCGGTAGTGCAATGGCGCCTATCTTTTTTAACACCGCACAGGATTCCGGCGGGTTGCCACTGCGCATGAATGTGAATAAATTGAAGCACGGCGAAGTTATTACCATCAATACCAAGGCCGGCAAAGTAACGGATGCCGCCGGTGCAGAACTTTCGAGTTTTGAAATTGCCCCCAATACTGTCAGCGATGAGTTTCGTGCCGGTGGTCGTTCCACATTGATTATCGGGCGTAAACTGACTGAGCGTGCTTGTGCCGCATTAGGTCAAGCCGTACCCGATCTATTCATTAAACCGAACAATCCTGAGGTGAAAGCCGGTCAAGGTTTCTCTCTGGCGCAAAAAATGGTGGGTAAAGCTTGTGGCGTTGCCGGAGTTCTTCCCGGTACAGCTTGTGAGCCGACCATGACCACGGTTGGTTCTCAGGATACCACCGGTACTATGACCTCTGATGAACTGAAGGAACTGGCTTGTCTCAAGTTCCAGGCACCGATGTTCATGCAGTCTTTTTGTCATACTTGTGCTTATCCCAAGCCATCCGATGTGGTGATGCACAAGACATTGCCCGCGTTTGTTACTGAACGCGAAGGTGTGGTTTTGAACCCCGGTGACGGTGTTATTCACAGCTGGCTGAATCGTTTGGGTCTGCCTGATACTGTCGGTACCGGTGGTGATTCTCATACCCGTTTCCCTCTTGGCATCAGTTTTCCGGCCGGTTCCGGTCTGATCGCTTTTGCCGGTGCTCTTGGTTTTATGCCTTTGGATATGCCCGAATCGGTATTGGTGCGTTTTAAAGGTGAGCTTAACGAAGGGATTACCCTGCGTGATGCTGTTAATGCCATTCCCTTCTGGGCCATCAAACAAGGGCTGATGACTGTCCCTAAAAAGAACAAGATCAATATCTTCAATGGTCGTATTATGGAGATCGAAGGTCTGCCCAATTTGTCCGCTGAACAGGCTTTTGAACTGACAGACTCTGCCGCTGAACGTAGTGCCGCTGCCGGTTGTATTCAATTGTCCGAAGAATCAGTCACAAAATATTTACGTTCCAACGTCGCACTGATGGAAGCGATGATCAAAGATGGTTATGCTTACGCTCCGACCCTGCAAAAGCGGATTGATGCTGTTAACGAGTGGTTGAAGAATCCACAACTGCTCAAGGCCGATAGCAATGCTGAGTATGCAGCTGTGATTGAGATTGATTTGGCTGAGATCACTGAGCCGATTTTGGCCTGCCCGAACGATCCTGATGATGTCAAGCTGTTGTCTGAAATTCAGGGCACCAAAATTCAGGATATCTTCCTCGGTTCCTGTATGACCAATATCGGTCATTTCCGTGCAGCGGCGAAGATTTGGGAAGGTAACAAATTTAATCCCAACGATCGCGTGTGGATCTGTCCTCCAACCCGTATGGATCAGTCAAAATTGAAGGATGAAGGCTATTTTGCCATCTTTAATCAGGTTGGTGCCCGTATTGAAACTCCGGGTTGTTCACTGTGCATGGGCAATCAAGCGCGTGTTCCCGATGGTGTAAATATGTTCTCCACTTCAACGCGTAACTTTGATGATCGTATCGGAACCGGCGCACAGGTTTATCTCGGCAGTGCCGAGTTGGGTGCTGTGACCGCGCTCAAAGGTGAGTTGCCGACCCCGGCCGAGTACTTGGCTATTTACAAAGATAAAGTTTCTCCTCACAAAGAAGAAGTTTACGATTATCTTCAATTAGATGAATTGGGAGAAGAGTACAACGCCATTTATAAGCGTTGCGATATTTAACTTAACTCTGTGATCCGCATGACGGTCAATAGTGCAAGTCATTGAATTAGCTGAGTATCCCAGAAGTCTCCGCTTAGTCCATCGGTGGAGTTAAGATTTTTGGGATGTCCATGCAAATCAATTGCTTACGTTCTTTAACTGGCTGTGGTTTACGGAATCAGGTTTATTTTCAGTGATTTTGGTGCAATATTTTGGGCCCGCTTCTTAAATGAAGCGGGCCTTTTTGCTATACTACGCATTTTCGGCACATCGGCACCAAGTTACGGGGATATTTACTTTGTGCGCCCGGAAGGGCACTTCTTGAAGGTGTGGTGTGAGAGCCGAGAGGGGGCAATCTTTTTCGGTTATCCGTTGCAGCAGGTTGGTACGATTACTCAAACTGTTTTCTGAATTCCGCAAAATCCAATTTTAAAGCAGCTACCTCGGCGCGTAACTCGGCCAGTTCGTTTTCCAGGGCCGAGATTGGAGTGTTTTGTTGTGTCATTGTCTGATCGCTTGTGGCTTCTTCGGTTATCGGGCCGCTCAAAAGATGAGCGTAGCGATGTTCTTTTCGCCCCGGTTGTCGATCCAGTTTAACGACCATCGGTGGCTCTTGATCCATCAGCTCCTGTAAAGCCTGGTCCACTTTTATCAGATCGCTGAAGCTGGCCATGCGATCAGCCCGTGAGCGAAGCTCTCCCGGAGTCTGGGCCCCTCTCAGCAGCAGTTCGGCCAGGATTGCCAGTTCGTGGTCTTCGAGATAAAGGCGTTCTCGTAGGGTGTGACGGTATTTTTTAACGCGACTGCCGGCATCTTGTGACTGCATTGCCAGCCCTTTGCGGCGGAGTTGTTCAACCGTCTCATTGACCTCAACATCGGCTAATTGCACGACCGGGTTACGGTTTGATTTCTGGTTGCAGGCATTTGTCAGAGCGTTGCTGCTCAAAGGATAATAGTCTGGAGTGGTGAGCTCTTTTTCGATAAAAGCGCCGATGATGCGTGCTTCGACAGGCGTGATTTCAATTTCCATGCTTTTTCTCTCCGGTTGACATGATCAGTTTTCGACGTAGCCAATAATGCAGAATTGTCACCAGCAGGGCCAGTAAAATCAGCAACACAAACCGGGTACCCATGCTCTGTGCCTGCTGCCAGCTGGCTCCACCCAGAAAACCGATGCCTGGATAGGCAATCCCCCAGAGAATAGAGCTGATGAGTGCATAGCCGCAGAACATACGTCCCGGCATTCGTGACAGACCGGCAATAAAGGGGGTAATGCCACGGATGGGACCGAGAAAGCGGGCGAAGAATATGCTCTTGCCACCATGTGCCAGGAAAAACCGTTCCGATTGGCCAACCAGCTTATGATGTTTCTGAAAACTCCGCATTTTTAACATGCGGCTGCCAAAATGGTCCCCAAGCCAGAAACTGAGCAGGTCGCCGAGGAGTCCGCCGCTGGTTGTCATGACGATAACGGGGAGAATCAGGCCCTTACCGTGGATAATCAGAAATCCTGCCAGAACGATGAGGGTACTGCCTGGAAGCAACAGGCCGACCATCGGTAAGGATTCACCGAAAGCAATCAGAAACAGAATCAAATAGTAATTGATTCCTTCGGGGAGCCATTGGATAAATTGCTGTAACCAGGTTTCCATATCAGCCAATTAAATCGGGCTCAAAGCGCTGCAACCATTGATCGAAAGTCTTAAGTTTAGCAGATCCATATCTGTTTATGGCTTTGCGGACTTCCCCGACACTTTTTTCTCCGTCATTTTTTCGCAGACTTTTGGAATAAAAAAGATCCGCGTAGCAGATAATCTGTTCTTCCAGAGAGATTGGTAACATGTCGCGCGGGGGCAGGGGGAGGTTTTCCGAGATGATTTCACTGGCTGTCAGGCCGATGCCGATATGTCTTTCGCAGACCAGGGCATGGTCTGGTAAACCCTCTTTTTCGAGTATTTCCCGCCCCCTGATACCGTGACAGAGATATGGATCCTGCCCGCGACAGCCCAACTCAGGAGCCTCTGTTGCGATCATTCCAACATCATGCAGCATGGCGGCTTCGGCGATGAATTGCAGGTCAACCGGTTCGGTTTTTTGCAGTTGTCGGGCAATTTTCAAAGCCCGTTTCGTGACCTGGCGGCTGTGTTCGAGAAGGATCTGCCATGCTTGAGGGTGCGCGGCATAATATTTCCGGATGATATCCGCCGAACGAACAGCTGCTGACATGCTGATTATTGCTCTTCCTTGGTCTCAGGGCGCACGATTTCGACAAAGCTGTTGACAATATCCTGGAAGATCGGCAGCAATTCGTCAAAACGGTTTGAGGGATAGTCGAGTGCAACAATGAAGTCCCGGTGTTGTCCCTTAAGAGCAATGACCAGCATCCCCTGTTTTTCGTCATGGGCAAGAAGTTTCAATGCCGGTCCCGCAGGGTGTTTAAAATTTTCAACTTTGCTCGATTTCAGCTCTGGCCGGTTGGAAAGATAGGCACTGAGCAAGTTCTCAAGAGATTTCTCAGGATCTGCCAAGCGGCTCTGAATCAGCATTTCTCCGTTCCCGTGATTCAGTTTTCCCAGATATTTAACCTGCCAGCGGACGGTATCGGCCCGGTATTTTGGTGATGAAACAGGAATCTTCAGCCGTTGCCAATCCAGTGGGTGCTTGATGGCAAAATCGAGCCTGGCATCAATGTATAACTGTTCCTTTATGTCTTGGGCCGGTTGTTTGCCCAGCATTGATGGGACGCAAGCCGAAATGAGCGTCATTCCAAAAAACAGGCTGAGCGCCAGAAATAAATTACGTTGCGATCGCATATTCAGTCTTCCCAGGTAATGCAGGCAACCGGACAGTTATCCATCGCTTCCTCGATTTTCTCTTCACTGTCGCCATTCGGATTGTAGATGCCTGCTTTGTGTTCTGAAGCCATACAGAAAACATTCGGGCAAATCCGGGTGCAGGTTTCGCAGCCGATACAGGCGTCTTCATCCAGGTAGGGGATTCTGGTCATCTCTTTATCCTCTCAGGGTAAACTCAGTTGCGTCACATGAAGTTGATTATCTAATATTTTTAGCAGGTTTTTAAACCCTATATTTCTTTTTTTTTGCTAGATTGTAGTAGTTAAGAAGTTTTAAGTGATTATTTGTGAGTCAAGTAGAATCAAGACGGAGTTTTTTTGTTGAAGGCAGTTGGCTTACGAACTGAAATTTTGCTGACTCTCACCCTGCTGATGGGGGCGGCCCTGTTGTTCGGCGGTATTATGCTGCTGCGCCTCACGGAACAAAGCTTACTTGAACAACGTATAAGTCAGCTGGATGCTTTTTCTCAGACTCTTGTTCAGGTTCTCGTGGATCCGTCAGAAGAGAATATTCCTTTAAACGAAAATTTAAAAAATTTGAGGTTTTTACAACAACTCCCAGCTGAATTAAACAATGTTGGTTGGTGGTTGTATGATCAGCAACTACAGCTGCTGTCTTCTCAGACGACCGGGCAGGTCAAACCCCTGCCGGTTTCT
>WTCI01000226.1 GCA_013138655.1 Desulfuromonadaceae bacterium
CGGGAGCAATCGGCATCATCGGCGGTGCTGACGGGCCGACGGCAATCTTCCTCTCCTCCAAACTGGCTCCGCACCTGCTCGGCTCCATCGCCATTGCCGCCTACTCCTACATGGCCCTGGTCCCGGTCATTCAGCCACCGATCATGAAACTATTGACGACCAAAGAAGAGCGACTGATCAGGATGACGACCCCGCGGCAGGTCAGCCGCAAGGAAAAGATCATCTTTCCTATCGGCGCTTTTTTAATCTGCGGACTGATCGCCCCCGGCTCCATGGTACTGATCGGCATGCTCTTTTTCGGTAATCTGCTCAAGGAGTGCCTGGTCACCGACCGTTTGGCCAACACCGCGCGCAACGCCATGATCGATATCGTCACCATCCTGCTCGGTTTTTCAGTCGGAGCCAGCACCGCCGCCAAGTATTTTCTGACCTCGCAGTCACTGCTTATTTTCGGTTTGGGTGCCCTGTCGTTCTGCGTTGCGACAGCTGGCGGAATCCTCTTTGCCAAGTTCATGAACCTGTTCCTTAAGGACAAGATCAATCCGCTGGTCGGCGCTGCCGGAGTCTCTGCGGTTCCAGACTCGGCACGGGTGGTCCATACTGTCGGCTTGCAGGAAGACCCGACCAATTTTCTACTGATGCATGCCATGGCCCCCAATGTCGCCGGGGTCATAGGCTCAGCAATCGGCGCCGGGATTCTCTGGACAGTGCTGGTTCTGTAAAACCGTTGACGGCCTCTTCGTGCACGCCGCTGCTCGGCCGACTTTACGCAACCGAGTGCCGAGCAGCACAGCGGCAATACTGAGGCCGACGATCAGGCTGAGCCAATATGGTTGCACCAAAATGAGATGTGGGAATATATTCAAACAGATGAAGAGGAAGATCTCTCTTAAATTTGTTTTTCTGCCGCGCTAGCGGCTTCGTCCAACAAGGCAAGGAAGATAAGCAAGGACAACAACCACCATGAATCTGAACAATCTCAGCTGTATCGATCTCGACCAGCCCGTCCTTGAGGGTTTTCGGCGATTTGTCAGTAGCTGGCTCTATCAATCGGAGCCATTGACATTCATCGTCGATCCGGGCCCGTTGTCGACGATTCCTCACCTGCTCAACAAACTGAGGGAAAAGGATGTCAGGCAACTCGATTATATTTTGCTGACACACATTCATATCGACCATGCCGGTGGAACCGGTGAACTGCTGAAAAGCTTTCCCGCCGCCCAGGTGATCTGTCATCCGCAAGGTATCAAACATCTGATCAACCCGGAAAAGCTCTGGCAGGGCTCACAGAAAGTACTCGGCAAGCTGGCTGAGGTCTATGGAGAAATTATCCCGGTTCCGGAAAAAAGCATCTGCTTTACCGAAACAGTCGGGGAAACCGGACTTCATGTTTATCAAACACCGGGGCATGCCCAGCATCATTGCTGTTACCTGTTCGACGATCTTTTGTTCGGCGGTGAAGTCGCCGGGGTTCACTGTGAGGTCAAAAAAGGGATCTATATGCGGCCGGCAACACCGCCACGCTTTATCCTTGAAGTGGCCGTCGACTCCCTGCAGCGGATGATTGAATTGCAGCCACGCTACCTGGTCATTGCTCACCACGGACTGGTTGAACCGGCTGTCGACTATCTGAAGACTGGCCTTAATCAATTAAAGCTTTGGGTGAAAGGTATCGCGAAACTCATTGAAAAAGAAGAAGATATCAACGAAGACATCTTCCATCAATGGTTGCTGGAAAATGATTTGAACTATCGGAACTTTGCGCAATTGTCTGAGGATATTCAGGCTCGTGAACGCTATTTTCTCGGTAATTCTTTCCGTGGCATGCACGAATATGTAACCAAGCTGTCCGAGCGGGAACGCATCCTCTTGATGAGTGCATGCTTGCAATGCAATTAGCCAGTGCATTTGCACCTTGCGTAAAAACCTCTCAGGTCTTATTCTGTGCCAAAATAAAATATCTTAATTTCAGAACAGACAAGTAGAGTATTTCGTGCGTATCGCATCTGCCAACATAGCGACTCAGGCCTACAAGCTTCTCTCCTCCCCACCACCAACGGCCGACAAGTCACCACTCCGGCGTCAACAGCTTGAAGCCAGGGACAGCTACAACAAAAATGCCTCCACGGGTTCTCAACTTATCATTGATGCTGAATATGTAGAGCTTCATACGCCGAGCACCAACCTATCCATCCAGAAACGACAGCATCTTGATGTCACCCTTGAACCCAGCAGCAGATCAGATTCAGTGGCTAAGACCGTCTCAAAGAGCCCCGCAAACTTGATCGATCAATACTCCTTGGCTCCACCAGAAGCCCCGCCTCCGGGAACCTACATCGATACTTTCGCCTAACCTCCCCCAAAGCACTACTGATGGTCTCGGTTCAGGCGCTGCAGTACCTGCTTCATATCCCCCCAGACTTCCCGCTTAGCGGCCGGGTTACGCAACAGATAAGCAGGGTGGAAGGTCGGCATTAAAGGAATTCCCTGATACTCACGCCAGTGCCCGCGCAAACGACCGATCGGATCCTTACTCTGCAACAGTGTCTGCGCGGCAAAACGGCCGAGAGCGACAATCATGCGTGGTCTGATCGCCGCGAGTTGCAATTTCAGGAAAGGCTCACATGCGGCAATTTCATCAGGTTGCGGATCCCGGTTACCGGGCGGTCGGCACTTGATGACGTTACAGATATAGACATCCTGCCGATTAAGCTTCATGGCAAAAAGGATTCGGTCGAGCAAACGGCCGGCCTCACCGACAAAGGGATAGCCCTGAATATCCTCTTCTCGCCCCGGAGCTTCTCCAACCAGAACCAGATCGGCCTGTGGATTGCCAGCACCGAAAATGATATTTTTTCGCTGTTCACAGAGGGGGCAAAGAACACAGCCGTTGAGGCGTGCCTCGAGTTCATCCAGTGATTCCGGACGACATTCGACAGGGGCTGGCTGGCTGGCCGGCGTTGGGACCGGACAGATCGGCAGTTTATCATCCGCGAGGGTTTGAACGGTGTCGAACCCCCATTCTGATAAATCCTCTAAAATGACCCGTCCTTGGGAGATTAGTTCACGGCATTCGTGATATAATTTGTCGGGCATAGATAAACCTTCAAAATGACTTCATCGGTACTGGTGAAACCAGAATGCGTCTTTTCATAATTGTGCTGCTGTTACTCGGTCTTCCGGTCGATGCCTTTGCTTGGGGGATAGGCGTTCATCTCGGCTTGGGCATCCGCCTGCTGGCAGCCCCCGAACAGCTCCCCTTAGCCCTACAGGCCCTGCTGGCAGCTCAACCGCTGGATTTTCTTTACGGCTGCGTCGCCGCCGACATTACCCTTGGCAAAAAATTCACTCATCACCTGGAACACTGTCATAACTGGCGAATCGGACGCAAGATTCTGAAGCAGGCCAAACAGGAAGGACCGGCAGCCGAAGCCTGTGCTTACGGTTATCTGGCGCACTTGGCCGCTGACACCATTGCCCATAATTATTTTATTCCTTACAAATTGTCCATGACCTACAACACCGTACTCCTCAACCATGCCTATTGGGAAATACGTGCGGAAACCGGCGTCAAACCTTCAACCTGGGATACCGCTCAGCAACTGGCAAAAAACGATAACCGCAAACTCGATGAGATGCTGAGCAGGCTTCTTTCCGACACCATATTTTCCTTCCGTACCAACAAGCAACTCTTCAATTCAATGATGCTGGTCAGCCGTTTGCGCAGATGGCACAAGCTGATCAACAGTATGGCCAAACGCTCCAAATGGCAATTTGACAGAGAGGAACACAACGAATACATGCAGATGGGACTGGAAGCGATTCAGGGGATTCTCGGTGATGAGCAGAGCCCTTACTGGAATGCCGACCCCACCGGCGAGCGGGCACTGAACGCAGCCAAGTTGATTCGCAAAAACATGAATCTGCTCTGGCTGGATGGTAAACTTCGCCCGGAAGATTCAGAACTGATTCTCAAGGAACTGCGCAATCGCTTTAAACTCGGCATCACCGAACCGGATGAAATTTTACCGTTGCTTACCGTCGCTTAGCCGACCACAGCCGAGCAACCTGGTCGAGCAATTTCTCCGCCACCAGCATTTTACTCATCAAACCGAGCTCCTCTACGCGACCATCAGCATACAGGAAACGAACGATATTGGTATCGACATTGAATCCGGCACCAGGCCGGGTAACATCATTGGCCACGATCATATCGAGATTTTTCTTTTTCAGCTTTTCTGCCGCATGAATCAATAAACGTTCGGTTTCAGCGGCAAAACCGATGAGGATTTTATCTCCTTTTCGAGCTCCCAATTCAGCAAGAATATCCGGAGTTCTCTCCAACTGAAGGGTCAATCCATCGCCGGTCTTTTTCATCTTCTGTTCTACCCGAACCGAGGGCCGATAATCGGCAACCGCAGCGGCCTTGATGATGACCTCAGCACTTTCGACATGTTCCAGGACGGCAGCACGCATCTCCCCGGTTGAACAAACCGGGACACACTTCACCCCGGTCGGAACGGTCAGGTTTGTCGGACCGGAAACCAGAGTCACCGTGGCTCCCCGCCGCGCCGCTACAGCAGCAGCAGCATACCCCATTTTCCCGGAGGAATAGTTCGTCAGATAGCGAACCGGATCGATCTCTTCCCGCGTCGGCCCGGCAGTCAACAAGATGTGACAGCCGAGCAGATCTTTAGGTGCCAGCACCGCCTCTGCTGTTTCTAAAATGGTCTCCGGAGCGGGCAGCTTTCCTTGACCTTCCCAGCCGCAGGCCAGGCTCCCCGTCGCCGGTTCCAACACATGATAGCCATGCTCAAGCAGGATTTTTTCATTCCGCTTGTACAGGGGATTTTCATACATATTGGTATTCATCGCCGGCACGACCAGAACCGGAGCTTTGGTCGCCATGACGCTGGTGCTCAGCAGATCGTCTGCCAAGCCCTGAGCAATCTTGCCGATCAGGTTGGCGGTTGCCGGAGCCAGAATAAAGAGGTCGGCACGATCCGCCAGGGATATATGGCCGATCTCCTGTTCCTGATGAAGATTGAACAGGTCGGTATGAACCGGATTTCCCGAGAGCGTCTGAAAAGTCAGCGGAGTGACAAATTGTTGGGCGTTTCTGGTCATAACCACATGGACCTGAGCACCGGCTTTGGTCAACAAGCGCAGTAATTCGACCGCCTTGTAAACAGCAATACCACCACTGACACCGAGAATAACTGTCTTGCCCTGTAACATAACGTCCCCTTAACTCGTTTTCATCCGGAAACGGCCCTTTTTCACAATCTCTGCGTCAATCTGCACGTTTGCTTGTGCGGCGTAAACAGCTACGCCTCCGCGCAACCGCTTGATTTCCTTGACCTTGAAAAAAATTACTCGTTTCCCTTACGAAAACTTGCAGCGCACCCATCCAGAGTTTCCAGATCAACACTAACTTGTATCCTATACGGAATATCATCGTTTTCATCCGGAGTTTCCGGATAAACACTAACTCAAAAACGGATTGTAGAGCTTTTCCTGACCTATGGTTGTTGCCGGGCCGTGTCCCGGATGAACGACAGTTTCATCCGGTAGGGGTAACAGTTGCTCACGGATACTGTCGATCAATTGTTGATGATCACCGCCCGGCAGATCAGTCCGTCCGATAGATCCGGCGAACAGGGTGTCGCCGACAATCACTTGATCGGCGATCCGCAGGCAGATGCCGCCCGGAGTATGCCCAGGGGTATGCAGCACATCAATTTGCAGTTCGCCCAGCGGTAAACTCTCACCGCCAACCAGGAAACGTTGCGGCGCCGGCGAAGTTTCGCTGGTTAAGCCGTAAATTGCCGCATGTTCACCGGCAAGCCCAAGCAATTGGCTGTCAGCCTGATGCAGCAAAAGTTCAGCCCCGGTCGCTTCCAGCAGCTGTCGATTACCACCGATATGGTCAAAATGACCGTGCGTATTGATGACCATCTGCAGGGTCAGATCATGTTTTTTCAATATTTCGAAAATCTGTTCAACGTCACCGCCCGGATCGATAACCACCGCCAGACGCGTGACATCACAGCCGACGATGTAACAATTGACCTGCAACGGCCCGGTCGGCAAGCTTTCCAGGATCATGATTTCTCTCCCTTTTCGGTGATTGCTGAAAACAGATCGAGATTTTTTTCTTTCAACTGTTCGGCCAATGTTGCCCCGAGCGGCTTATCGTAGCGCTTTTTTTCCGTTCTCGGTGGTCTGTCTCTCACAACCTTTTCAGCCACTGTGACTGCGGCAGGGACCGGCTTAACAGCGGCGGACTCAGCCAATTGTTCTTTGTAAAAATAACGATCATAAAGCCGGTGGTAATTGGTCCAGCTCCCACCCCGGTTTGGCTCTTTGTCGATATGGGTCTGGATGCCGTTAATCTTCGAATCGAGGTCATCAATAAAACTCAAGACCACCGCTTCAAGAAATTTCGGTCGTTTCGGCGACCCGAACTCATACTGACCATGATGAGACAAAAGTAGATGTTTGAGCATGACCAAAAGCTGCTCGGGAAAGTCAGGAATATTGCGTGCCCTATCCTCTATCATCTGCACACCGATGACGATGTGACCGAGCAATTTCCCTTGGTCGGTGTAATCGAAAGAACGCCGGTATGACAGTTCCTCCACCTTACCGATATCATGCAGCAGGGCTCCCGCAATCAGCAGATCACGATTCACCTGCGGATAACGTTTGGCCGTATCGCCGGCCAATGCCGCAACTGCCAATGAGTGCTCCAGGAGCCCGCCAAGATAGACATGATGCATCCCCTTCGCAGCAGGTGCCTGGCTGTAATCTGCATAAAACTCCGGATCATCGAAAAAAGAGCGTAGCAGGGCCCCAATATGCTTATCCTGCACAGATGCCAGCAATACCTCCAGTTCTTCGCGCATCTCCTGTGTATCACGTTTTGAAACCGGCAGGAAATCGGCGAGGTCAACCGCAGACTCATTCACCCGGCGCAGGTCCTGCACGATCAACTGCATTTTCCCCAGGTAGACACTCGCCTTGGCGGTCACCTGGACAAAATCATCCTTCTCAAAATAGCTGGAAAACTGATCGACCCGATCCCAGATGCGAGCCTCAACCTCACCGCTACGGTCCATCAGCTTCAACGTCATATAAGGTTTGCCGTTTTTGGCCATGGCGGTAATTTTGTCCCGCACCAAAAAGATCGATTCCAGCTGATCCCGTTCGCGGATCTGTTCAACGTAAACCTGTTTCAAAACACCCTCTTTTCAAGTTTGATATTTTCGCAGAAGACTCTCTGCCACCTTGAGCCCATCAATGGCAGCACTCATGATACCACCGGCATAACCGGCGCCCTCTCCGGCCGGATAGAGTCCAGGATGGCTGACCGATTCGTGTTGGGCATTCCGTAGAATGCGCAACGGTGCCGAAGTCCGTGTTTCCACACCGGTCAAGATCGCTTCAGAACCGACAAAGCCACGCATGCGACGGTTGAAAATCGGCAACGCCTGACGTAGCTCTGCAACGACAAAACCGGGCAGGCAATCAGCCAGATCGGCATGGGCCACGCGGGGCAAACAGGTCGAGCACAACTGACCGCCCTGCCCTTGCAGAAACTCCAGCAATGGCTGTGCCGGCACCGACCAATCCCCACCTCCAGCCAGAAAAGCAGCTTGTTCCCAGTGCCGTTGGAAACGCACCCCTGCCAAAGGATCATCCCCGTCAAAATCCTCCGGACGGACCGAAACCACCAGTGCACTGTTCGAATAATTACCGTCACGACGGAAATTACTCATCCCGTTAACAACAATACCACCGACCTCGGAAGCCGCATTGACGACCATCCCCCCCGGACACATACAGAATGAGTAAACTCCGCGACCGCTCTGCTGATTATTCCAGGCGAGACGATACTCGGCCGCCGGTAATTGCGGATGGCTTTTCATACCGTACTGAATGCTGTTGATCAGTTCAAGAGGATGTTCCACCCGGACACCGACAGCAAAAGGTTTCGACTCGATCTTCACCCCGGCATCATACAGCATGGAATAGGTGTCACGGGCACTGTGCCCCACCGCTAAAACGAGCTGTTCAGATTCGACAAATTCCTGATCGTTCAACCGGCAACCGCAAATCTGCCCGCGGGAAACCTCCAGACCGGTCAGACGTGTCGAATAACGGATATCGACACCCAGAGATAAAAGCTGCCGGCGAAAATTAATCAGCACCACGCGCAAACGGTCCGACCCGATATGCGGCTTGGCCTGACGGAGGATCTCTTCCGGAGCCCCGAAAGCCACCAATCGTTCCAGAACCTGACGCGTTAATGGGTGATTGAGTCGACTGGTTAATTTACCGTCGGAAAAAGCTCCGGCGCCCCCTTCGCCAAACTGGATATTACTCTCAGCATCGAATATTTTTTTCTGGCGAAAGTTACGAACGTCCTGCAGGCGTGCTGCAACCGGCTTGCCGCGCTCAACAAGGGTGACTGAAACACCGGATTCCGCCAGTCTCAGTGCCGCAAAGAGTCCGGCCGGCCCCATCCCGACGACGACCACTTGCAGATTTTTTGCGAGCAATCCGAGATCCTCTGTGGCGGTTTTCTCAACAACGATTAAGCAGGGATTTTCCTTCTGCATCGGTAACAAAGGAACGGGATCGATGACTGTGAAATCGACCGTGTAAACACGCAAGACATCCGGCTTACGACGGGCATCTATCCCTTTACGAACAATTTTCCAATCGACAATATCGGTAACTGGGATATTCAGCAGTAGAGCAACTTTTTCGGCAAGTTGATATTCTTCTTCACCAAGTCGCAAAGGAATTTCACGAAGACGAAAAATCATAGATCAATGGACGGAGGCTGGCAATAAAGGAAGTTCCATCCTAAAAGTCGCACCTTCCCCCTGACTGCTGTCAACCCTGATTTTACCGCCACAGCTCTTCACAATACGCAAAACAACGGAAAGTCCGAAACCGGTTCCTTTCTCTTTGGTGGTGAAGAATGGATCAAAAATTCGCGCCATATTCTCCTGAGGGATTCCTTGTCCAGTATCAGAAACACTGACTTTGATGGATTCGGCGTTACTCTCCATGGATATACCGAGACAACCACCGGTCGGCATTTCATACAGGGCATTGCCTATGAGGTTGGTAAAAATCTGCTCTATTTCCAGAGGGTCGCCCTCGACCATCGGGGACTGGGCATCAAGCCGACAATTCACTTTAATGTTCTGGGCACTAATTTTGACTTTATAATTTGCCAATACCGTCGTGATGATATCCGTCAGGTCGACCCGGTTCTGTTTTTTACCATTCCTTTTACTGGCGGCCAACATCTGCATCAAGATATGGTCGATCCGCTCAACTTCCTGGGTGATTTTTTTAACATATCCACGGTTTTCTTCATCCAATTCAGGGACAGATTGGAGAATTTCGGCAAACAGGTTGATAGAATTCAGAGGATTACGAATTTCGTGTGCCATTCCTGCTGAGATATGACCGAGGGTGGCGAGCTTTTCCGCTTGGATAATCTCTTTATGCGCAAGCTCCAACTCTCGGCTTTTGCTGACGACCCGTTCTTCCAGCTCCCTGTTCCACTCTTCGATTTCACGTTGCAGAAATTCCCGCTCTGTCAATAAGTGACGATTTTCAATTTCTATCTTGCGGAGAGACAAAACCGAATCGATGCGCTTCTGAAGGTCTTGATTGGAGAACGGCTTCTGCAGGTAATCACAGGCACCAGCCTTCATCAACTCGACAGCAACCTCTTCACTCCCCTTACCGGTAAACATTATGACATAGGTATCCGGATCATTTTCCCGGATGGCCTTGAGCGCATCGAGACCGTTCATAACCGGCATCATATAATCGAGCAAAACCAATGCAGGTTCGTGCTCCTCGACCATCTGTATGCATTCTTCGCCGTTGCGTGCAACCAGGACTTCAAAGCCTCGCTTCCTTAACAACAGTGAAGTTAACTCTAGGATGACATCTTCATCATCCGTCAGCAGGATTTTTTCACCGGCAAACCGGCTTTGACTGATGGCCATACATTGCTCTTTTTCTGGATCATACGAGTTCCGGGCAGGATACCCTTGGTTGGCGGTTTTGACAAGAGTCACGAAAACTAAAAAACAGCCGGCTTGGCTGTTTTTTAGTTTTCGTTTATTCCTCAGATATATTTAAGACTCATCCTCAAGGCGCACGGTTAATACCGGCAGTTTTGACTTTCTCACAACCCTTTCTGCGGTACTTCCAAACAGGACATGATCCAAACCGGTTCGCCCGTGCGTTCCCAAAACGATGAGCTCTGCTCCTTTGTCCTCAGCCTGAGAGATAATTTCATTGTACGAAATCCCGGGAACAATCATGGATTCATAATTCTCAAAACCAATGGTGTGCTGACGACAGAAACTTTCCATCATCTTTTTTGCCCCCTCTTCTATTTCCTCTTCCAGTTTCTCAAATGAAATATGCGGGACATAAAAACCGCGCAGATCAACCGGTTCATTGATCACATGCAGGATGATCAAGTGGGCAGAAAATTTCTTCGCCAACGACAACGCCGACTGAAACGCGTTAACAGAGCTATCGGAGAAATCAACGGCGACCAGAATAGTTGAAAAATCTTTCATACTTACCTCCTGTCAGTGCCAAGTTTCAAATTGGCTCTTCGTGGTTCTCTGCCGAAAATCCGTCCGATAACCAACCTGAGCTCATCCAGTTTAACCGGTTTATTGAGGTACTCAAAAGCTCCCAGATTCATCGCCTCAAGATAGGATTCCACCCCTCCGTAAGCAGTGACCATGATGACATTAACAGCCGGGTAATGACGATTCAATTCTCGCAGAAACACCAAGCCGTTCATTTCCGGCATATTGATGTCGGTAATCACCAGATCCACGGCATGTCGGTTCAAATATTCCAAGGCTTCATAGCCATTAGCGGCAGTCGCAACGTGAAAACCATCTCGACTGAGCAATGTCTTTAGACCGATGCGGGCATTCTCTTCATCATCAACAATTAAAACTCGTTCCATACCACTTCCTAAAAGCAATGCGTATAGCTAGGTTCCGTCCGAAAACGGCCCTTTTTTCACAATCTCTGCGTCAATCTGCACGTTTACTTGTGCGGCGTAGCACAGCTATGGGTCGAAAAGGAGCTGAAACCCGGGCCAAACAGCCGGATTTGCAGCCGGCTCATGGATTGTCCGACAGTCTCCCAAAGCTTAACAGCTGACAGAGCGCTGTCAAGCTGAGACAATAAGTCTTAACTCCTTGGTATTACGTACTAATTAGACAACCAGCAGGGAAATAATGCAGACAAAAGAACATGCAGAGAGGGAGAAGATTCCGCGCCGCGTGCAAGCACATCCTGATGATCCAGGCTGACTGAGGAGAGTCCGGCAGCCAGATTGGAGATAGAGGAGAAAGCAACCGTTTCAAGCCCATAAAGTTTTGCAACAATCGCTTCCGGAATCGTTGACATCGACACCGCATCAGCACCCAGCATCGCCAATACGCTGATTTCCGCAGGAGTTTCGTAAGTCGGTCCGGGCATCCAGGCAAGCACCCCATGATGCAAGCGAATTCCGGAATCCTGTAACTTTTGACTTAGCTCAGGAAAGAAATCCGAAGAATAAAGGTTCGTTAAGTCAAGGAATTCCCGCTCGGATCGACCGCGGAGAGGATTCACCCCCGTCAGGTTGAGGTGATCAGTCACCAGCATGAAATCTCCCGGCTGCAGCGTCTTATGGATTCCGCCGGCAGCGTTGGTCAACAACAACTTTTGGCAACCGACAGACGCAGCCAGCCGAACCGGAGCAGTGACCTGCCAAGCCGTATAACCCTCATAAAAATGATAGCGTCCTTCGAAAACCAGCACCGACTTTCCATAGAGGATGCCAGAGTGCAAGCGCCCCGCGTGACCAGCAACTCCCGCTCCAACAAAGCCGGGAATCTCTTCATAACTGAGGATCCGAGCGTCACTCAACTGTTCGAGAACCGCCGACAATCCAGAGCCCAGGACAACCGCTATTTCCGGTTGACGATTATTCAGCCAGCGACGTACCAACAGAAGTGCACCAGAGATATCATCAAGAGAGGTCATTTTGCCAGCAACTTATCAATCCGCTCATTCAGCTCATGGGGCTTAAATGACTTGCTGATAAAATCGTCTGCCCCGGCGCGAATTGCCGCAATAGCGTCATCATGCTTACGATAAACACCACTGATGGAAAGGATGCGCAATGTCCCAAATGCGTCATCAAGACGGATTTCACGGATCAAATCCAGGCCATTTTTGTCCGGGAGGTTAATATCTACGATCAGCAGATCAACAGTCTGTTGCTGCAATATCGACCAGGTTTCCGCAGCGGTCTCAGCAGTGAGCAGCTGCGCATTCCGCTCTTTCAGCACATCCATCATCAACTCACGGAAAAAACGGGCATCGTCAACCAGCAGAATTGTATTTTTTTTATCTCCACCAGAGGAAACTTGCGTCTCGTTCGGGTCAACCGGAAAGCGATGCTGACACTTTGGACATTTAACCTGCAAAGGAGAGTGTTGACTGGTTAAAACACGGGTACGATAACGGGATAAGCATTCCGGGCATTGGATGATCATACAATGCAGTCCTTTTAAGATTGATGCACACGCAAAAAATCATGAGATGGCATCAAGATTGTATCTCGTTAGTGAGCCAGGCTCCTGAGCATTTGCACTGATTTCAACCCCCATTCTGAGTCAGGAGCCATGTCGACCACTTTTTTAAAATTTTCTGCGGCGGAAGCTTCTTCCTCTTCTTTTAACAACAAAACCCCCAGCTGATAAATCGCCCGTACGTAATTTGGCGCAACATCAATGGCCTGCTCCAGCATCTTTCGTTCCTGCTCAGTCTGCCCCATTTCGTGATAAACTTCGCTTTGCAGAAAATAGGCTGGTGCGTATCTGGGGGCAATCGTCAGCACTTCTTGATACTGCGCCAACGCAACGGCATAATCTTTCTTTTTAAAGTACGCGTACCCCTTCCCGGCCAGGGCGTTATGGGCATTCAGGAACAGCAGGTTTTGCGACGCTTCGTCAAAATAATAAATCGCCTTATCCCACTGTTCCATATCAAGATAAAGAGAGGCCAGGTTATTCTGGTA
>WTCI01000001.1 GCA_013138655.1 Desulfuromonadaceae bacterium
TGCCGGCTGTCGGTCGATAATAATTGCCGCTGCTTACGAGGAGCAGGAGCCGGGTTTATGGTCACCATCCATGAAGATCTAAATGGCCCTGCACGAACTCGCCAAGACATTTGAGTGCTGTCGTAAAATCCAGTTTATTTCAACTGTAAGGGCATACCCATTCTAGTCAGCTAGGCACAATGACATGAATTCTCGCCAAGTTCAAGTGTCGTGAATTCTTCTTCGGGGAAAAAATACCCACCCGATAGAAGTCGTTTTATTCAGGTGCATTCAGTTTAACCCGTTGTTCTTTATGTATTTTCGCATTTTAGCGGGTGTTCGTTGAAAATCCGGAATGGCCCCTTGTGTTTGCCGCTACGGCTGGCTATAATCGCGCTTTTCAACTTTCTTGCTGGAGAGCATCTTGACAATGGCTGTCGAAGAAAATACGGAGCTGGTTGAATTCCTTCGTCGGAAAATTGAGACAACAGGCGGAATCACTTTTGCCGAGTTTATGGAGCAATGTCTCTATCATCCGGAATTCGGCTATTACACTTCGCCACGAAATCGGATTGGTAAAGAGGGGGATTTTTTTACTTCATCAAATGTGCATTTTCTGTTCGGTCGCTTGATTGCCCGGCAGCTGGAACAGATGTGGCAATTGCTTGGTCGGGGTGAGTTCACCGTTGCCGAACAGGGGGCGGGAGAGGGGCATCTCTGTCTCGATATTCTTGATGCTCTGGCCGAAGACTTTCCCGAGTTTTATCAAACGGTGAATTACCGCATCGCCGAGATCAGTCCTGATGACCAGATGAGGCAGGCGAGTCAATTGCAGCGTCATGTCGATGCCGGTCGGGTTACCTGGTGTCGTTTGGAAGATCTGCAGGGGATGCAGGGCTGTTTTCTGAGTAATGAGCTGATTGACGCCTTTCCTGTCCACCGGCTCGATAAGCAGGATGGTGAGTTGCAGGAGATTTACGTCGTCAACAGTGAGAAAGGTTTTGTCGAGGACGTGCGGCCCCTGAATAACCCGGCCGTTGAAGCATATTTCAAGCTGATCGGGACAATGTTGTTGGAGGGGAATCGCGCCGAAATAAACCTGCAGGCATTGAGCTGGATGGAAACGGTCTGCAAGGTTCTCCAACGCGGCTTCGTGCTGACGATTGACTACGGCTATCCGGCTGAAGAATTGTTTGCTCCTTTCCGGCGTAACGGGACGCTGCTCTGCTATCATAAACACCAGTCGAACGATAATCCTTATCAGCGGGTCGGTTGTCAGGATATTACTGCGCACGTTGATTTTACTGCGCTACAGAAAATAGGCGAGCAGCATGGTTTGGCAAGTCTTTATTTCGGAGAACAATATCGTTTTTTGATGGGTCTCGGTTTTCTTGAAGCATTGGTCGCTTTACAGATGCGGGAAACTGATCCGCAAAAGGCACAGGCTTTGCGGTTGACTCTGAAAAATCTGGTCATGCCGGAAGGCGGCATGGGCGATAGCTTTAAAGTGCTGGTTCAGGGAAAGGGAGTCGGGACTCCTGAGTTGCTTTGTGCCCGGAGAATCAAGGATATCAGCATGCCGCCGGGGGTGTTTTAACCGGTCTTGCTCGCGTCATATGATGGGCGTTATACTGCTAGGAATATTTACCCTAATGGAGGAATCCGATGAAAGAACGAGTAGAAGAAGTCCTGAATCAGGTACGTCCTGTACTGCAGGCTGACGGCGGAGATGTCGAACTGGTTGATGTGAGTGAGGACGGAATTGTCAGCGTTAAGCTGACCGGTGCTTGTGGTTCCTGCCCCATGTCCACCATAACTCTGAAAATGGGTATCGAGAGAACTTTGATGGAGAATATTCCCGAGGTCAAGGAAGTGGTTCAGGTTCGTTGATCTTTGGGTGAATCACACTGTTTAGATTAAATGGCTTATGCTGACAAAGCGTGGGCCTTTTTTTTGTTTTTCAACGGCTTGGAGGGCTGGCAAAGGAGGTGGTTTTCTGTTGTTTTGATAACAGATAGCTGCTATCTTTCATTTTTGCTGATGAGTTTAATTTCTCACAATCTGTGTATTGTCAGGCGGTTGAGAATTGTTGATGGCTGACGAATATTGATTTGTTGCTGTTTCGCTAACAGGATTGACAATGAAATCGACAGAACGACGTAAAGAATTGCTGGTTTGGCTGGAAGAAGAGGGGACTTTAAGCCTTTCGGAAATGGTCAAGCGTTTTGCTGTTTCGAAAATGACGATTCACCGTGATCTTGACCTGCTGGAACAGCGGCAGGTGTTGAAGCGTATCCATGGTGGCGCTGCCCGGATTGAAAAACTGGTTCGAGACCGCGATGGCCGTTATGAGGCTCGCCTCGAACAGGGGAGTTGTCTCATCTGCTACCGTCCGCCGAGCAAACAACTGCTCTACACTTTGACCATGAAAAATGGCGAACAAAAAGTCGCCTGCTGTCCACGCTGTGGAATTTCAGCGCACTTGATGTTTGGGGATCAGATCGCTATGGCACTGACTGCTGATTTCTTGACCGGTAAACTGCATTCAGCCCAGAATTCCTACTTCGTTATGGGGAGCGTTGCCGCTCCCTGTTGCCGTCCATCGATGCTCAGCTTTGAAGATGAAGAAATGGCCCGGCGTTTTCAGGCCGGGTTCGATGGTAAGATCGGTCGGTTGAACGATGCCATCAGCTATCTGCAGGAAGATATGACGTTGAGCGCTGGAGAGGGCTGTTGTAGGTGAGTAATAAA
>WTCI01000293.1 GCA_013138655.1 Desulfuromonadaceae bacterium
CATGGCGGCCAGCGGTGCTATTGAACTGGCCGTCAGTATCGGTATGCTAGAGCGGCAGCAACTGATTGCGACGCGCAATCTGGAGCAGATTGATGAACGCTGCGCCGGGATAGCGCATCTTCAGCAGAATCGGGCGCAACAGGTGAAGACTGTTCTGAAAAACAATTTCGCTATGGGTGGGATAAATTCCACCATTATTTTAAGGAGTTATCTGCATGACTGAGCAGGAAGTAATGGCACTGATCGATTCCAGTCTGGCCGAGGAATTTGAGCTCGATCGGGTCGATATGACCCCCGAGGCAAATATCTACGAAGATCTGGGGCTCGACAGTCTGGATACCGTCGACATGGTGATCGTTCTTGAGGGAGCGTTCGACTTTAAAATTCGTGAAGAGGAAGCGATTCGCGCAATTCGCACTCTGGGCGATATTCACCGCTTTGTTCTCGAAAAAGTCGCAGAACAAAACTGAAAACTGGGGATATGTTGAGCGTGACCGATTGTCGCAGAACAGCCGAGAACGACAGTGGCGCAGGGTTGATCCCGGTGCTGATGAACCTCTGGTGCTACAGCTTGCTGCTGCTCTGGACCCTGTTCGGAATTCTGGTTTTCCCCTTTGTCTTCGGTCTCTGCCGGTTGCTTCTGCGCTGGCCGGCGGATCGGCTGGTGCGCTGGTTCATCTGGTTGTATGGTCGGGGCTGGCTGCTGTTGATGAGCCCCTTTGTCCAGTTCCGCCGGGAACAGATGGGACAGATAGAGATCGGCAAGCCCTGCCTGTTCGTGGTCAACCACCTTTCTTTTTTCGATACCTACTGCATGGCTCTTTTGCCGGTGCATGACGTTACCTTCGCGTTACGTTCCTGGCCGTTTCGGATGTTCTGGTACAGCGGCTTCATGCGTCTGGCACGCTACCTGGATGTTGAAGGAAGCAGTTGGGAGGAGACCCTGAGCAACTGCCAGGGCGCTTTTTCGGCCGGGGGGACGGTACTCTTTTTTCCGGAGGGGCATCGCAGTCGCGACGGTCAGCTGCAGCGGTTTTACTCCGGTGGTTTCAAGGCGGCGATCAGCACCGGGGTGCCGCTGATTCCACTCTGCATCGACGGCACCGATCAGCTGTTGCCGCCGGGGCGCAAACTGCTGCGCCCTTGCCGGATCAGGTTGCGTGCGCTGGAGTCGATCGACACCCGCGAGTTTGCCGAGGAGGACGGCCACATCCGGCTACGCAAACTGGTCAAGGGTCGGATGTCCGAGGCGCTGGAAGATATGCGTAGCGAGGGGCCGCAGTAGATGAGTAGCAAATTGCCGGATATCGACTTTTGTAATCCCGCCAGTATTGCCGAGCGGCAGCTGGCGCTTTTACAGCAGCAGCTGGGTTACCTGCATCGGGCATCACCCTATTACCGGGAACTGTTTGCCAGCGTCGGTTTTGCTCCGGAGGATTGCCGGACCCTGGCCGACCTACCGCTGTTGCCGTTGACCGGCAAGGCCGATCTTGCAGAGCGCAACCGCGATTTCCTGGCCGTTGCCGAAGAACAGGTGATCGATATCTGTCAGACCTCGGGAACCACCGGAGAACCGGTCACTATCTGGCAGACCGAGGCCGATTTGCAGCGACTGGCGCGGAACGAGCAGCTGGCTTTTGCTGCTGCCGGGGTCAACCGTTCCGACCGGGTTCTGATCGGTGCCGCCCTCGACCGGGTGTTCATGGCCGGGCTGGCCTATTTTCTCGGCTTGCGGCTGATTGGCGCTACGGCAATCCGGGCGGGATCGGGGCAGTCCGCGCTGGTGGCCGAGTTAATCCGCCAGCAGCGGCCGAACGTACTGGTCGGGGTACCGAGCCTGCTTTTGGCGCTGGCCCGGCAATTTCAGGAGAACGGCCGGAGTCCGGCAGAACAGGGCATCGACAAATTGATCTGCATCGGCGAACCGGTTCGCGACGCCGATCTGAGCCTCTCCACTCTCGGCTTGGCCTTGCAGCAGCACTGGCAGGCGCAGGTGCTCGGCACCTATGCCAGTACCGAAATGGCGACCGCCTTCGCCGATTGCACCGCCGGCTGCGGCGGCCACCTGCTGCCGGAACTGATGCTGGTTGAGATTATTGATGAGCAGGGGAGGCCGGCCCCTGCCGGAGAGGTGGGAGAAGTTGTCGTCACCCCGCTCGGTGTCGAGGGGACGCCACTGCTCCGTTACCGCACCGGCGATATCGCCCGCCTGCACAGCGAGCCCTGTCGCTGCGGTCGGCAGACGCCGCGACTGGGGCCGATCCTCGGGCGTCGGGAGCAGATGCTCAAATGCCGCGGCACCACCCTGTTTCCGGCGGCGATCAGCAGTGCCCTGCAGGAGCTGAGCGCGGTGCATGGCCATTACCTCGAAGTCCACTCCGATTTCGACCTCTCTGATCGATTGCGGGTTGTGGTCGGCTGTCGCGATGCGAGTCTGAGTGCAGCGATCGTTGCCGAACGGATTGCGGCCAAGACCCGGGTGAAGCCGGAGGTGATCCTGGTCGCTCCGGAAGAGATCAGCAAAAAAACCATCAAGTCGGATCAGCGTAAGCCGGTGACCTTTTTTGACTGCCGTAAGCGCAGTCCTGAACTGGAATGAAACAGCATGAGTGAACAGAACACGGTCGTTCTCAACGGCAACGATCTGACCATCAACGAGATCGTTGCCATCGGTGTCGGTGACAAGCAGGTGGCTCTCGATCCGCAGGCACTTGAGCGTTGTCGTGCCAGTCGCCGTTTTCTTGAAGAGGAAGTTGCCGCCAAGCGGATTATTTACGGTGTCAACACCTCCTTTGGACCGATGTGCAACAAGATCATTGATGACGATCAGATCGAGGCGTTGCAGGTCAACCTGATCCGCAGTCATGCCGCCGGACTCGGTGCGCCGCTTAACGATTATATCGCCATCGCCGTGATGGTGGTGCGCCTGAACACTCTGGTCAAGGGGTTCAGCGGGGTGCGCATCGAACTGCTGAAGCATATGCAGTGGTTGATTAACCAGCGGGTTGCCGCATACATCCCGGAATGCGGTAGTGTCGGCGCATCGGGAGATCTGATCCATCTGGCGCATCTGGCCCTGGCGATCATTGGCGAGGGGCAGCTTTATTACCGCGGCGAATTGCGCCCTGCCGAAGAGGTTTACCGTGAATCAGGGCGCCGGCCAATGCGTCTCAGCTTCAAGGAGGGGATCGCTCTGATGAACGGCACCAGCGCTATGACTGCACTGGCCGCGTTCGCCATTTTCGGAGCCAGAAAATTACTCAATATCAGTTGTGTGACCGGTGCTTTTGCCATCGAGATCTTCGGCGGTATCGATGATGCTTTTGACGAGGATCTGCATCTGGTCAAGCCGCATCCGGGGCAAATGGAGACCGCCGAGACGATTCGTAATCTCTACCGGGGCTCAGGAAATATCACCCTGCGCTCGCAGATGCATGAGCTGATCCGCGAACAGAAATCGGACGGTCCGGTCTTTGAAACCAGTATCAACGTGCAAGATGTCTACTCGGTGCGTTGTACCCCGCAGGTGCTGGCTCCGGTTGCCGAGGCGATTGCCCAAGCAGAAAAAGTGGTTGAGATCGAGACTAACTCTTCAAATGATAACCCAATCATTATCCCCGAAAAAAAGAAGGTCATCCACGGCGGGAATTTCCACGGCCAGAGTATCGGCTTCGTCATGGACATGCTCTGCATGGCGATTGCCACCCTCTGCAACCTGTCAGAGCGGCGGACCAACAAGTACCTCGACCACAATCTCAACGAGGGACTGCCGGAGTTCCTCATCCCCGGCACCCTGGGTCTGACCATGGGTTTCATGGGGGCGCAGTACCTGGCGACCTCGACCACCGCCGAGAATCGCCATCTGGCCAACCCGGTCAGCACCAACTCGATCAGCTGCAACGCCTCCAACCAGGATGTGGTCAGCATGGGAACGGTGGCAGCGCGCAAGGCCTTCAAGTCGGTGAGCAACGCCAAGCATGTCGTCACCCTGGAGGTCCTTGCCGATCTGCAGGCGCTGTCGTTTCGTAACGCCGAAGAACTGGGGCGCGGCACCGGTCGGATCTATCAGATGCTCAAGGGGGATTTTACCCAGTACGACAATTCACGGATTTTCCATGAGGATCTGGTCCGCTTCCGCAAGCTGCTCTTTTCCAGCCAGATGTTTGACGACCTGTCGATCTACTGGGAGGACTCATGAGTGTCGTGAGTCTGCCGCTGGCGGCTGAAGAACTGATCCCTCACCGGCTGCCGATGCGGCTGGTCGAGCGGCTGCTGGAAATCGACGGCAAGAACGGGGTCGTCGAGGCACTGGTCGCGGCCGAGTGTCCACTGGTTGACGAGGCCGGGAGGCTTGAAGATATCGCCCTGATCGAACTGATCGCCCAGGGATACGCTGCCCTTAAGGGGTATCTCGATCGCCTGGAAGACAAACCGGCCCGGCAGGGGTTTCTGGTCGGGATCAAGAAGCTGGTCTGGTTGGAGACGATCCGGGTTGGTGAACGACTGCGGATCGAGATTCGTACCCTGGCGGAACTGGATGATTTTGCCGTCGCCGAAGGGCAAATCTGGCGTGGGGATGAAATGGTCGCCCGCGGCGAGATCAAAGTCTGGATCAACTAAGATGCTGAAAAACCTTTTGCTGAAATATCTGCTGCCGCTGCTGTTATCCGCCCTCCCTTGTTATGCGGAATCGGCGGAGATCGCACCATTGCTGGCTGAGCTGAAGCTTGCCGCGGCGGAAACGGAAACCCTGTCGAGTCGTTTCGTGCAGGAAAAACATCTGGCGATTTTTGCTGAAAAACTGCTCTCGCAGGGGCGTTTTGTCTACCGCAAGCCGGACCGGCTGCGTTGGGAACTGTTGACTCCGGTCGCCGCCGGATTCGTGCTGCAGGGTGAACATGGCGAGCGCTGGAACAGTCTCAGCCGGGAGCAGGAGAGTTTCTCTGTTGACAATGATCCGATCATGGGAATGATCGCCCAACAGTTGCTGGCCTGGGCGCGGGTTGATCTCGACTGGTTGCAGAGCCGCTACCGAATGGAACTGCAATCTGCCGAGCCGGTCACCTTGCGTCTTTATCCTCTTGACCGGGGGGAGGCAGAATTTATCGATTATCTGGAAATCCTGTTTGCCGCTGATCGACGGCATGTTGCCGAGGTGTTGATGGTTGAGCAGGAAGGGGACAGTACCCTGCTTCGTTTCACCGATGTCGAAATCAACACCGAACTGCCGCTGGACGCCTTTCAGGTTCCTGGATTCTAATGAAATTTTTCGCCGCTTGTTACCGCAGATTCGAGCATCGGCGCAGCTGGTTGGTTCTGGCTCTGTTGCTGCTGCTGGTTGTCGCTGCCTGGCAGCTTTCGCAGTTCAGGGTGGAGGAGAGTATCTCGGCGATGCTGCCGGATGGAGAGTCGCAGGTGGCGCGCGATTTCCAGCTGCTGCAGAGAGCCCCCTTTGCCCGTAAGCTGG
This sequence comes from Desulfuromonadaceae bacterium, assembly GCA_013138655.1. GTDB lineage: Bacteria > Desulfobacterota > Desulfuromonadia > Desulfuromonadales > Geopsychrobacteraceae > Malonomonas. The sequence goes on from WTCI01000293.1 coordinate 5,468, forward strand.
TAATGCACCTCCGCGCCGCTCCAGAAATTGAAACAGCACAGCTGCTGACAGCAACCGACCAGCTTCGTGATGCCCTTCCCGCGACCCTGTTCAGTAATCTGCTCAGTGGTCCGGGAAAGATGACCGCGAGTCCGCTGTTCACTCAACTGGGAGGCTATCTGCCGCGGCTCGCCGATGCCGATGACCTGCAGGCGGTTGCTGCGCAGTTGACTCCGGAACAGATCGACCGCAGTTTGGCTACGGCCTTTGCGCAGCTACTGCAACCGCAGGGGGTGGCGCTCAAGGGGAAGATCCGCCGTGATCCGTTGGAGCTGGAGCGATTGGCGCTACAGAAGCTGCGCTATCTGAATCCGCTCCCCGGGGTTCGATTGGAGCAGGGGCATTTTCTCAGTCGTGACGGGCGCAGCAGCTTGATTCTTGCCGATACCCCGGTGCTGATTACCGATGCGGTCGGGGGGAAAGCCCTGCTCGATGCTTTTGCCGCGGCCCGACAGCAACTGCCCGAGGGGATCAGCGCTGAGCTGGTCAGTGGGCATCCCTATACCCTGGCCAATGCCGAGGCGATCCAGGGGGATATGAAACTGGTACTGCTGGTCTCCGGGATCGGTATCCTGCTGCTGTTCCTGTTTTTCCTGCGTTCGCTGCGGGCCCTGTTTGTCTATCTGCTGCCGCTGTTCAGTATGGTGGTCGCGCTGCTGGTGGCAGCAACCTGGTTCGGGACGCTCTCCGGCATCACCGTCGGTTTCGGGGCGGTGCTGCTCGGCATCACCATCGATTTCGGCCTGCATGTCTATTTTGCCCTGCGTTACGGCAGCGCTAAGGGGGGGCGGGAGCAACTGTTGCGGGCGGTATCGCGACCGGTTCTCTTTGGCGGTCTGACCACCTTGGCCGCTTTTGCCGTACTGCTCGGTTCCGAACTGCCGGGACAACGGCAGCTGGCGGTCTTCGCCATGGCCGGGATCGTTGCCGCCCTACTCCTGGCACTGTTGTTTCTGCCCCACTTTATCGGCGACGGAAGAGAAGCGGAATCCCTCTCCCGGCGCCAGCTGCGGCGGCATATTTATGATCGTGCTCCGGCGTTGCGCATGACGGTGCTGTTGCTCTGGCTGGCCGTTGCGGGCTTTGCCGCCGTGCAGGCCCAAAAGCTGACGATCAACGGTGAGCTGCGGCAGCTCAGCTATCTTCCGCCGGCGCTGCAGCAGGCCGAGCAGCGGCTTGGAGAGAGTTGGGGAGATATGCGCAGCCGGGCGCTGGTTTTTGCCTCGGCAACCGATCTGGAGAGCGCCCTACAGCGCAATGAACTGGTCTGGCAGTATCTTAAGGAGCAAGGGTTTCAGGCTGAGGCCGTCAGCCTGGCGCCGTTACTCCCCTCGCAGCGGACCCAGCAGCAGCGGCTGCAGGTCTGGGAAGAGTTCTGGCAGCAGTGGCAGGCGATCACCCGAGACCTGTTACAGGCGAGTGGGCAGAAGTATGGCTTTTCCGCCGCTGCCTTCGACCCCTTCTGGGAGCGCCTTGCTCAGTCCCCGGCCCCGATCGATCAGACTCTTGTTGAGAGTTGGGGGCTCGGTCGATTGCTGAATAATCTGTTGCTGGTCGATGGGCAGGGCTATCAGCTGCTGACCCTGATTCCCGACCGGCCGGAGCTGATCAGTGCCCTGGATGCAGAGCTGGCGAAACTTCCGGGAGTGACTCTGGTTTCGCAGAGCCGCTTCGGTCAGCAGCTCAGTGGTGAGATCGGCGCCGACTTCAGCCGTTTTATCAGCTCTGCGGGGATCGCCGTACTGGTATTGCTGCTGTTGCTGTTCCGCCGTCTGCCGGAGGTGCTGCTGGCCCTGCTGCCGGTGATCACCGGTCTGCTGGTGATGTTCGGCGGCATGGGCTGGCTCGGATTGGAGATGAACCTGTTTAATGTGGTCGCCTCGATCCTGATTATCGGCCTGGGGGTTGATTACGGCATCTTCATGGTTTGCCATGGTCAGCAGGAGGAGGATCTGGCTTCGTCACGGGCGATCCTGATTTCCGGGCTGACGACCCTGGTCGGTTTCGGGGCCCTGGTGCTGGCTAAGCATCCGGCTCTGCATTCGATCGGTCTGACGGTGCTGCTCGGGATCAGCGCGGCGGTGCCGACGGCGGTGCTGGTGATCCCGGCTTTCCGGCCAAAGAGGCGCTGATGCTGCGGATTATTTGTTCATTCCTGCTGTTGATCCTGGCGGCCTGTGCGCCACTGACCCCGCCGCGGCAATTGCCGGACGACTGCCGGGCGGAGGCGGCACCGGCGCAGCTGCTGGCATCGAACTGGTTACAGCAGCCCGGGGTCTGGCGGCTGCGGCAGGTGGTGCTACTGGAGCTTGGGCGCAAGAAGATCCCTCTGGAAGGTTTCTTGCGTCTCGATCTGGAGCGGGGTGAAGCCCGCTTGCTGGCGATGAATGAAATGGGTCTGGTGCTGTTTGATTTGCAGGTCAGTCACAGCGATCAGCAACTGCAGCGCGCCATCCCGCAGCTGCAACAGGTCAGAGGGTTCGCTCAGGGAGTGGCGCAGAGCTTACGGCAGATTTTCCTGCAGCCACAGCCGCACGGCGAGGATCATCTGGAGAACCGTGGCAACAGCCAGCGCCTCTGGCGATTGCTTCCCGGCGGTAGCCTCGGCTTTATTTATGATTGCCGCGGCGATCTGCGCGAAACCCGGCTGGTAGCTGATGCCGGCGACTGGCGGGTTGCTTACGACCAGTATCGGCAGTTCGGGGCGATGCGGCTTCCCGAGCAGATTGTCATGAATGATTACCGGCACGGCGTCAAACTGTCGCTCTGGATGCGCGAGGTGAAACAGGAACCATGAACAGAATGAGAGAAGCGATCAAAGCGGCCGCCCTGTCGCTGGCTCATATGGCCGAAGGGGCGGGGACACAGCGTTTCCGGTTCGACGAGGATTTTCTCGGTTTCGCCGGGCATTTCCCCGGTTACCCGATCCTGCCGGCGGTCCTGCAGACGCTGATGGCGCAGCTGCTGGCCGAGCAGGTTGTCGGCATGCCGTTGCAGTTCCTGGCCCTGGAGCGGGCTAAATTTACCCATCAGTTACGCCCCGGCGATCGGATCGATGTCAATGTCAGTTGCCTGGAGAAGGAAGGGCAGCTGCACTGTACCTGCAAATTATTGGTCGAGAACAGGAGAGCAGCCAGCTTTACCCTGCTCTTCGACAAAGGATCAAGGTTATGAGAAAGGCCTACTTTCGTCCGCAGGAGGGAACTCCGGAACCGCTGCGCTGCACTGTTGAACGGGTGGTGCGCTTCGAGGAGGTTGACCCGCTCGGGATCGTCTGGCATGGCCGCTATGCCAGCTATTTTGAGGACGGTCGGGTGTTGCTCGGAGAAAAATATGGTCTCGGCTATCTGGATTTTTACCGGCAGGGGGTGGTAGCGCCGATCAAGCAGATGCATGTCGATTATCAGCGGCCGCTACGATTCGGTGATCCTTTTACCATTGAGGCGATCCTGCACTGGACCGATGCCGTCCGGCTGAATCATGAATTTATCCTGCGCAATGCCGCCGGAGAAGTGACCACCACCGGCTATTCGGTTCAGCTGTTGATGGATCAGCAGCAGAACGTGCTGGTGTTGCCGCCGCCGTTTTACGAGACGTTCCGTCAGCGCTGGCTGGCCGGGGAGTTGCCGTGAACCGGGTGGTCATCAGCAGGGTTGCGACCGTCACGGCCCTGGGGGACGGACTTGAGCCCCTCTGGCAGGGGTTGCTGGCAGGGCGCAGCGGTATCGCTCCGCTGACCCGCTTCGGTTGTGAAAATTATATTTCGCAGCAGGCCGCCTGTATCGCTGATTTGCGGGCCCCGGCGAAGGGGTCGCTGCTCGACACCATCCTTGAGCGGGTTGCCGTTCAAATCGGGGATCTGCCGAGCGGCTGTCGACTGCTGGTCGCTTCGACCAAGGGGGAGATCGATCGCCTGACAACGGCTTGTCGGCAGGAGGCCGCGATCCCGCCTGCGGTGCTGTTCGAGCCGCTGCTGGGGAAAATCGCCCGGCGTTTCAACCTGTCTGATCGCGGCTGCAACATCAACGCCGCCTGTGCCTCCTCGACCATCGCCCTGGCACGTGCCGCGGCACTGATCGCTGCCGGGCAGGCCGAAGCGGTGCTGGTTTATGCCGCCGACCTGGTCAGTGAGTTTGTCTTCTCCGGGTTTTCGGCACTGCAGGCGCTTTCTGATGAACC
>WTCI01000217.1 GCA_013138655.1 Desulfuromonadaceae bacterium
ACTCCATTGAACTTCTTCACTGATCACCATCGGGGTCCGTCCGATTTCAATGTACCGAGCAATTCGGCTGAACTCTTCATTCGTCAGGACAACGCATCCTTCACTGTCAAGAGGCGGACGGCTATAAAGCGATTTATCCGTACCATGAAGCCAGATGCCGTTCCCGGTTTTCCGCAAGCGCCGATCCAGTTCATTTGGATAATTCACCGGGAAAGCACCACTGCCATAGAGGGGTGGCAATTTTTCATCCGGGAGATAACTGGTGACAAAATAGACACCATTGGGAGTCCGCAAATCTCCTTCACGATATTTATCTCCGGTTTTTTTACCGAGGACAATGTAAAAATCATCAACCAGTTCCGGCGGCAGGCCGGAACCGAGATTTCGATAAACATAAAGCCGATTTTTGCTCTTATCAATAACCAACGCATATTCAGTGTCACGACTTAAACTCAAAAGTGCCTGAGGCACTTCTACATCGTTGAACAGGGAGAGATAGCCTGTCAAACGGGCACGGGCTTCACGACGCAGCTGTTCAATGTGATTAATCTGGTCACCGGAACTGATCTTCTGTAGTAAGGAACTGGCACCAATCGAATCAACCTGATCAAATCTGGCCAACAGAAGATCACCGAGAATCAAGTGGGCCAGCTGAAATTTAGGCACGCGCCGGGTTAAATTCTGCAACTCTTTGATGGCAGAGTTCAGACGTCCATTTTGAAACAGCAGTAAGGCCTTCAACAGACTGGCCTCATAATCACTGGCGTTACGCTCTAAACGATTTATCAACCGATCAAACATGAAACGCTGCTGTGGATCAAGAGAATTGATCCGTTCAGGATCGGGGACAAGAACAGCTTCCGGGGTGGTTTGGAATAGCGATCCCGAAATATCATCCTGCTTCTGTGACCAAAGCGCACCGACCTTGACCACGGTAAAACCAAGGAGAACCAAAATCAGGGCTGTGACAGTGAAACGCTTTGCCATTAACGTACTCTCCCCAGAGAACGTTCACGAATGATCCGCCAGTTGTTTTCTGCCAACTGCAGATCAAAAAGCTTTCTTGTCCGGTCTGCGTAACGATCACTTCGGTAACTCTGGGTCACCTCGATCTGCAGCAGACCGTCTGCTTGCCGCACAAGTGAAAAATCCTGCAGGGAAACCTCTATTTTCTTCGGTTGCATTAAACGGCTGCGCCGCTGCGCGGCCCAATCCTCGCGACTCCCGTCAGCAGCCGGAATAAACTCATCAGCATAAAAAGACAAATAACTTTCCACATCCTGAGCTGACCAGGCGGCAGCCCAGCGTAAAAGAAAATCTCCTGCCGGTTCAGGTTGTGGTTCCAGAACCACCTCCAATACCAACTCAGCAGCGGCTTCCTCCTCGCTGATGGTCTTTTCCGCTCCGGAGTCAATTGCCACGACTGGTTCGGCAGCAGGTTGAGCTTCTTCTCTTTGCGGCGTTTCCGGCTGTTCAAGTTTTACCGCGGGTGGTCGTTGAGCGACAGAAGCGATCTGCTGCATTTCACCATCCATAAACATCCGCAGGGCAACGTTCTGCCGGTCACTCTCCAGTTGCAATGCCCGCCCGTAAGAATCACGCGCCATTTCCGAGTATACAGTGCCGAGATTACGATACACAGTGACATAAGCGTCATCTGTAGCCAGAGCCTTTTCCAAAAAAGTCCTGGAATTATCCAGATTTCCCTGAAAGGCATAGACTGCTGCCAGATTATTGTAGGGTTGCGGATAAAAAGGATGATTTTCAATCAAAGCGAGGAAGGTTTTCTCCGCTCCGGAGATATCACCTGTGGAGAATTGCTGACTGCCCAAGCTGAGGCCTGCGACCAACTGAACCGGCAGATCGTTAGTGAGTTGTTTCTGAGGTGACTGCCGACCGAAAAAAACGAAATAAAGAACGGCGCCAAGGATGACCCCCAGAGCAATTAATAGTGCAAATCTTCCAACTGGCACATTTTGACGATATGGCGATTGTTTCATAGTTTGAGCGTTTCGATAATGTTGCTGTCCGATTGATGTCAGTCTGGCAGAACCCGCCCGTTTCGCATCAGCTGTTAACTCACCACTATTATTAAGCGTTTCTGCACGGTTTTGCAGACGTTCTTCAATACGCGATGTCATATCACCATGTGACATCAGCGTTTCCATTCTTGAGGGTGTTTCCGGGACGATGGATTCAGCTTCGGGACACTTTTCAACAGGCTTGACACACCTGCTCAGTTGATCTATTTCAGGCAGTACCAACAGCTGATCGATCTGCTGAAACAATTCTTCGGCACTTAAGCGCTTTGCGGGAAGCGGTGTCAACAGCCCATCAATCACCGACTGCAAAAGTGTCATATGTTCAGGTAGCGGCGACACCTGTCCATGGACATGCAGCATGGCCGTTGCAAAGGGGTCGTCCTGATCAAAAGGCACTTTCCCGGTTAACAACCGGTAGAGAACAATTCCCAGGCTATAAAGATCGGAGGCACAAGTTAATAACTCACCACGCACCAACTCAGGGCTGCTGTAGCGAGGATCGACACCAGAGTAAAAATCGAGTTTGACCAGACTGGCAAGAGCAAAGTCATCCAGTGTCACAGAAGCACCGGAGATATAGAGAGTTGTCGGTGAAATATTTCCATGCCATAAACCAGCAGCATGGGCCGGGATTAACGCTGCCGCCAACTGCCGAAGCAATTCCAGCGATTGCTTGACCGTGAAACCATCTGCCAATTTCCCTGCCAGCGGTACACCAACCGGGAAAGGATAGACACAGAAATGATGCTCAGCATCAGTCTCCACCTGAATCAGGGAACAAAGCCCCGGGAAAGACTGACCGGCAAGTTTTTCAGCCTGTTCGAAGAATACCTGCTGGGCCTTCTTGGCAGATAATTTTTCCGGGGCAATCAACAATAATTTGACTTCATCGGCTTGCGGTCCAATGACCTGATAAGTCTCATACAGTTGATTTTCAGCGAGCGGCTTGACAATCTGGTAGTCAGCAATAGAATGGCCGCTTTCCAGCATACGAATCTCCTTGACCGGTCCCAGGCGAATAAGAATAAGCTAACTGAGCATACTACGATCTATTGCCTCTGAAAACTAGGGGAAAAGTGGCACAATCCCCAAGCCAAGCTGTTCCTTAAAGCCATACAGCAGGTTCATATTCTGAACTGCCTGCCCAGCCGCCCCCTTAACCAGATTATCAATCGCCGAAGTCACGATAACGCGACCCGTCCGTTCATCACTGACCAAGCCGACATCACAAAAATTAGTTCCCCGAACATAAGCGACATTCGGCAGCTCATTCCCCGGCATCACCCGCACAAAAGGTTCCTCAGCATAAACCTGCCGGTAAATATCAAGCAAATCTGCTGTCGATTTCGCCACCTTCAAAGAAGCATACATGGTCGAAAGAATGCCACGATTGATCGGCAGCAAATGTGGTGTAAAACTCACCTGCACGGTGGCTCCCGCCAAGGTTGACAGGGTTTGTTCTATTTCCGGAGTATGCCGATGACTGGCGACAGCATAAGCCTTAAAACCCTCGTTGACCTCACAATACAAACTCCCCTGCTTCACTCCCCGACCGGCACCACTGGCCCCTGACTTACTGTCGATAATCAAGGTTGTTAAATCAATAAGATCATTTTTTAACAGCGGTGCCAATCCCAGGATCACGCTGGTCGGGTAACAACCCGGATTGGCCACCAAGCGCGCGGAACCGATCACCTCACGAAACAGTTCAGGGAGACCATAAACAGCCTCAGCCAGCAGGTCAGGGCTGGTATGTTTCTGGTACCACTGTTCATAGACAGAGCAATCCTTTAAACGATAGTCGGCTGACAGATCCACCACCTTACAACCAGCCGCCAAAAAATCGGGGATCACTTCCATTGCCGACTTATGCGGCAATGCCGTAAAGACCAAATCAACCCGCTGCGCAATCGCTGTCACGTCGAGGAGTTCACAAACCAGCTCACAAAAACCGCTCAAAGAAGGAAACGCCTGATTGATCGGCAAACCTTCATGCTGCCGTGAAGTAATACAACTGATCTCAACTTCCGGGTGTCCAACCAACAGCCGGAGCAACTCGACCCCGGTGTATCCGCTGGCACCGATAACTGCAACCTTGAGCATAGGCTCCCTCTTTATATGGTGTCCGTCCGGAAACGGCCCTTTTTTCGCGATCTCGGCGTCAATCAGCGCACTCACTTGTGCAGCTTACAATGTACGCCTCCGCGTAACCGCTTGATTTTCTTGACCTCGCGAAAAATTGCTCATTTCCCATACGAAACTTCATCCTGTTCATCCGGAGTTTCCGGATGAACAGGATATAAAATTTTTCCCAGAAAAGCTCTAAGCTTCGATTATTCCAACGCATAATACAGATCAACGACACAAATGTCGACTCTTGATAAAAAAAGAGGGAAACCCGACCGGGCTTCCCTCTCTTGATTTCTGGCAAAACTGTAAAGCAGTCGTAATCGTATTAACGCTTGGAGAACTGGAAGCTCCGACGGGCGCCACGACGTCCATACTTTTTCCGTTCCTTGATGCGGCTGTCACGCGTAACAAATCCAGCCTTCTTCAGGACTGCACGCAACTCGGGATCGACTTCCAGCAGGGCCCGGGTAATCCCATGCTTGATAGCTCCGGCCTGACCGGAAGCACCACCACCGTTCACGTTGACGACAACATCAAACTTGCCAAGGTTGTCAGTCAGTTCCAGTGGCTGGCGCACCACCATCTTGGAGGTTTCACGGCCAAAGAACTCATCCAACGAACGCTTGTTAACAGTAATTTCACCGCTACCAGGTTTCATCCAGACTCGGGCAATGGAAGTTTTTCTTTTACCTGTTGCATAATATTTTTGCTCAGCCATCTAGCTATCTCCTAAATCTTCATTTCTTTAGGCTGCTGGGCGGCATGGGGATGTTCACCACCGGCGTAGACCTTGAGTTTTTTGAACATTTTGCGACCCAGCTTGTTCTTGGGCAGCATCCCTTTAACCGCTGACTGAAGAACCATTTCCGGTTTCTTGGCCAACAGCTTTTCGGCACTGATCTCACGAATGCCGCCAGGATAACCGCTGTGGCGATAATATTTCTTATCGGCCAGCTTGTTCCCGGTCAGCTTGACTTTGCCGGCATTCAACACAATGACAAAATCGCCGGTATCAACGCTCGGGGTATAGATTGGCTTATGTTTGCCGCGCAGGACACGGGCAATTTCAGTTGCCGCACGACCGAGGACAACTTCCTCCAGATCGACGACAAACCAGCCTCTTTTGATATCCTGCTCTCTAGCGACTTGAGTACTCATCGCGTTCCTCTCCAGATTAAACAGTCTTGGGGTTGTGGGGCTCACAAAGCGGTAAATTTATCCGAGTCCCCTCCAGCTGTCAAGGGAATTCGACAGCAGACAATTGATTATTCTCTCGCGGGAAACCCTTTAATACCAGACCTCCATCAGACATAATCCTTGCGGAGGTGCGGTCAAAGACGGACCCACATCCCGATTTCGCAACAGCAGCTCCGAGACATCTGTCACCGGCCGTTTGCCGCGCCCAATCTCGACCAGGGTTCCAACCATCATCCGCACCATATTTTTCAGAAACCCGGAGCCGCTGACATCGATGAGCAGCAATCGATCGGTACTCGATAAATCAACGGAGTAAACTTTTCGGCAGGTCGTTTCTGCGCTACAACCGCTGGTACGAAAGGCGGCAAAATCATGCTCACCGACAAACAAACCAGCCGCACGCCGCATGGCAGACAGATCCAGAGATTGGCGCACTTGCCAACTGGTTCTCATCAGCAATGGTGAGCGTACATCATCCTGCAAAATTGTGTAACAATAACGCTTCCCTCTGGCTGAAAATCGCGCGTGAAAATCATCGGCAACCGGTTCTGCTGTACGCACGGCAATACTGTCAGGCAAAAATCTATTGACCCCTTCGCGCCAAGCGCTCATCGGCAAATCACGCTCAGTCGTCAGGTGACAGACCATGCCTGCAGCGTGCACACCAGCGTCAGTTCTCCCGGAGGAATGAACACGTACAGTTTCGCCCAACAACTGTTTCAGGGCCAATTCTACCCGCTGCTGCACCGAGACTCCGTTCGGCTGGACTTGCCAACCGACATAATGGGTGCCATCGTATTCGAGGGTCAGTTTGATTTTCGCCATCTACAACGCCCACAACAAAAGGATGAGCAACACGCCCGCAGCAAACAAGAACAGATCAATCCGCTGCAACTTTTTCGTGAAAGCAACATCGCCGGCAGGCAAGAGATCGGATCCAGCGGCGATACCCTTGGCCAAGTCATCAGCCCTCGTGACCAAACGGAAAATAAGTGGCTCAATCATTGCCGTCAGCGCCCTTATCCTCGTCAACCAACCGTATGTAACATCCTGTTTTTCTTTTTTCAGGGCGGCAATTTCCTCTTGAATCATTGGAAAAAAATGGAGCACTAATTGTATCAACCCACCCAGCTCCTTAACCGGGATTTTCAGACATTCCAGCGGCGACAATAGCTTGGCAAGCCCCCAGGCCAAGTCACCCGGTTTCGTCGTCCACGCCAGCAACAAGGAGCATAAAACCGCCAAAAGAAGTTGACTGTCCACCAACAAGCCACGCAGCAGGCCATCATACGATAACCAACTGGTGCCGAACAAAGTTCGCCCGGGAGTAAAAAACAGATGCAGCAGCAAGGTGAAAAGGAATAACCAACGCATCAGGCGAACGACTTTTAAACTGTCATGAAGTGCGCCCGGACAAAACCTGGCAGCAACCAACCAGCCCAGAAAAATCAGCAACAACCTGGGTGGAGACGTCGCTGAAAAAACACAGACCATCAATCCCAGCAACAGCAGCAGCTTCAAACGTGGATCTAAACGGTGCAAGAAACTGTCAGCGGTGCGATAAGCACCAGGGTTGAAGGTCTGTGTCTGCGACATAAAGAACAACAGGGGGCCATACGACCCCCTGCCCCGTAGCAAAATTAAATATCGTCACCCACTGCCGGCGGTTACAGCCGAGCAATAATCGCGTCACCGATCTCTGCGGTATTCACTTTTTTCTCACCCGCGAGGCCCTGATAGATATCACCGGTGCGATAGCCATCATTGAGGGTTTTTTCCACTGCCGCGTTGATGGCCTCAGCGGCTTCAAGCATCCCGAATGAATAGCGCAACATCATCGATGCCGAGAGAATCTGGGCAATCGGGTTGGCGATCCCCTGCCCGGCGATGTCGGGAGCACTGCCACCGGACGGCTCGTACATACCGAAAGAACCTTCCGCCAACGAAGCAGACGGCAACATCCCCAGAGAACCGGTCAGCATCGCGGCTTCGTCGGAAATGATATCGCCGAACATGTTGCCGCAAAGCATCACATCAAACTGCTTCGGCCAGCGGACCAACTGCATGGCGGCATTATCGACATACATGTGGGACAGTTCAATATCGGGATACTGCTTGGCGACCCGCTCAACAACTTCGCGCCAGAGCACTGAAGTCGACAGAACATTGGCTTTGTCGATGGAACAGACCTTTTTGCCGCGCTTGCGGGCGGACTCAAAAGCCACGTGACTGATCCGCTCCACCTCAGCTTCGGAATATTTCATGGTATCGAAACCGGTTCGCTCTGCTCCTTCGCCCTCAATCCCCTTAGGCGAAGCAAAATAGATACCACCGGTCAATTCACGGACCACCAGCAGATCGAAACCACCCTCGATCACTTTTTCTTTAAGACTCGACGCACCGGTCAGGGCCGGAAAGATGATTGCCGGCCGCAGGTTGCAGAACAGGCCGAAAATTTTTCGCAGCGGCAACAGGGCACCGCGCTCCGGCTGCTCATCCGGCGGCAAACTTTCCCATTTGGGACCACCGACACTCCCGAAGAGGATCGCATCAGCAGCCTTGCAGATTTCTACTGTGCTATCGGGCAGGGCCTTCCCTTCGTTATCAATCCCGGCGCCACCGACATTCGCCATGGTCCGCGCAAAAGATACGTCATATTTTTTTTCAATGGCGTCCAGCACCTTGAGTGCTTCAACCATAACTTCAGGCCCGATTCCATCACCGGGCAGAACTGCAACCTTAAATGTCGATGCCATTTCAATCTCTCCTGTAAAATCATCAAAAGCCCCACGTAACGGAGGGCCACAAAGCGGCTAAACTATAGAAAGAAGGACATTTCTTGTCAAATCATTTTTCCCGCCACAAAAAAGCCGGAGGGATCACCTCCGGCTTTTCGCTATTGCTCTGATCTGGGTTGTTAATAACGCGCATCCGCAAACTCGACCCAACCGCCAGCCTTCACCAGGGCTTTATCGAACTGACTGATTTCAAAAGAGAACTGCTTCTTTTCACTCCCGGCCTTTGCAGTAATCTGCTGGCCATCGAGATCGACCGCGACTTCAACCTGGCCACTCTGCTGCAGGGCCATCAGCTGGTCGATAGCCTCTTTCGGCAATTCAATTGCCAACATCCCACAATTGAACATGTTCTGCCGGAAGATCCGCGCATAGCTTTCGGCGATCACGGTATGGACATCGTTGACTTCGAAAACCCAAGGGGCATGCTCACGGGAGGAGCCACAACCGAAGTTTTCCCGCGAAACAACCACTGTCGCATTCTTCAGCTCTTCACCCTGAGGATCGAAGCCTGCCAACGTGAGATCCTCCAAAATGTACGGGGTCAACGCTTCCTTGGTCACCTCAGTCAAGTATTTGGCCGGGATGATCTCATCAGTATTGATATCGGACCGATCGAGAAAGATTGCCGATCCACCAAATTTTTTCTGCATTCTTCTATCTCCTGATCCGTTTAGAGGGTTCTGGCGTCGGTGATGACACCGGTGATCGCTGTCGCTGCGGCAGTTGCCGGGCTCATCAGATGAACCATACCACCCTTGCCCATGCGGCCATTGAAATTCCGATTACTGGTCGAGGCACAGACCTCACCTTCGGCGAGAACACCGTTACTCATACCAAGGCAAGCACCGCAGGTCGGGTTGGTGACACAGAAGCCGGCATCCATGAAAATCTGGATGATTCCTTCAGCCAGGGCATCTTTGAAGATTTTCGGCGTTGCCGGCGAAACGATACCACGAACCGAGCTGGCCACAGTTTTCCCTTTCAGGATTTCGGCAGCCTGACGCAGATCTTCAATCCGGCCGTTGGTACAGGTGCCGATGTAGATCTGATCGACCGGGGTACCGCTCATTTCACTGACCGGCTTGACACAATCCGGTTTGTAATCGAAGGTCACCTGCGGTTCGATATTCGACACATCGATATCGAGAACCTTATCGTAGCAGGCATCTGCGTCCGAAACCCATTGACGGTAATCTTCCAGGGCCGCTTCCTTGCTGGCAAATTCATCCTGAATGAATGGCCAGAGGTACTCCACGGTCGTCATGTCGGGCATGCAGACCCCGGAGGTCCCACCCGCTTCGATCGCCATATTACAGAGCGTCATCCGTGCTTCCATGCTCATCTCATCGACAATCGGACCACGAAATTCGATGACCCGATCCGTGGCTCCGTTCACCCCGAGTTGGCTGATAACATAAAGAATAACATCCTTGGCAAAGACCCCCCTTGACAAACTACCATTGAGGTTGATCCGGATGGACGCCGGTTCGCGAAAAGCACAGACTCCTTTGAGGATGCCGACCTCCAGATCGGTGGTCCCGACCCCGGCGGCAAAAGCCCCGAAAGCACCATGGGTGCAGGTATGACTGTCACCCATGATGACGGTAAATCCGGGACGGATATAGCCCTTTTCCGGGAAAATCGCATGGCAGACACCATTTTGTCCGACATCGAAGAAATCAGGAATTTCATGGCGACGTGCCCAGTCGCGGAGAATTTTCGCCTGGGTTGCCGTTTTGCTGTCCTTGGACGGGGTGACATGATCGATAACCACTTTGAGTTTGTCCCGGTCGAACACTCGGTCTTTGTTTCGCCAAACCAGATCGGCAATCGCCACCGGGGTGGTAATTTCGTGGCAAAGCACCCGATCGAGGCCGAGCACCTTGGTTCCCGGGAATGGCTCATCCTTGAGATGAGCATCAAATATTTTTTCCGCTAGCGTCTTACCCATGAAGTTCTCCCGTCAATTTAGCTATTTACAGCCTTAATCAAATATCGCCCTGCATCCGCTTGGCGATGCTGACAATTTTATTGAGTGCGTTAATGTAAGCCTTGGCACTGGCAACGATAATATCGGGATGCGCACCCTGTCCGAGCACCTCGCGCCCTTCGGCAGACCTCAGGCGTACGGTGCACTCACCTTGGGCATCAGTTCCGCCGGTAATGGCGCCGACCGAAAAGTTAAGCAAGGGAGCTTCGCTGCCAGTGAGTTCTTTGATCGCCTTAAAGGTCGCATCGACCGGCCCATCCCCCATCATCGCAGTTTTTTTCA
>WTCI01000356.1 GCA_013138655.1 Desulfuromonadaceae bacterium
TAGATCGGAAAATGCCGCCCCTTTTGCCAGCGCTGTTCAAGAACGTCACGATCGACTTCCAATAATTCCGCCAGCCGGGTTAACAACCTCGTTCGATCTGCAACATCCTGACGCAAGACGGATATGCGGAATGAGGGGCGGTTATCTACCAGCAGCACCCCGTTGCGGTCATAAATAGGCCCCCGGGGCGCTTCCAACGACAAGACCCGGGTGCGGTTACGGATCGAACGTTCCAGATATTCCTCGTGATTGACTATCTGCAAAAACCAGAGACGCAAGATGAGCAGTAGAAAAATGATCGCAACGGCTACGGAAAAAAGCAGGAAACGTCGCTGCACCTCCGGCAGCTCTGTCCATTTTGCATCAAGACCCATGACGTTTGCTCTGATACATCAGCCCGGCCAGCCCACTCCGGAAACCGAACAGCGGCCTGATCCGCAAAATAAAGAACAATCCGATGGCCGCAGCAACAAGGTTGACAAATACATGCAAGGGAAAGGAGGGCAGGAGGATATGGACAACCGAACCGACATCAGCAAAAATTGTCAGGCAGAACGCCAGCAACAGATCTTGCACCAGCGTTCCACCGGCAATCAACAGGAGCAACAAGGGCGGGCTCTCGACATTCAAGTGCTCAGAAAGCAAACGAACTTGCAGCAATACGGCCAAATAAACAAAAATATAAAGTCCCAGACTGGTGCCGCTGAAACTGTCCTGAATTCCGCCCAAGAGCAAGACAAGCAGGACGGCCCGCAGCATATGTTCACTCAACCCCAGATAAATCACCAGCACCAGCAACAGGTCGGGACGCAACCCCGGCGGGAAAAACAAGGGTAAAAAACTGGTCTGCGCCAGAGCGGCCAGTAGACCGATTGCCAAGTAAAAGACAAATCCCCTCACCGGTCTTCCCCGACAATCACCAGCACCTCTTCCAAGTGAGTGAAATCAGCGGCCGGGAGGACTCTGACCTGTTGAAACAGACCAAACCGGTCACGCTCTGCCGCAACGACATGCCCCAGGGTTAACCCTTTCGGGAAAACTCCCCCCATACCGGAGGTCACCAGAAGGTCTCCTTTCTGAATATCGGCATCACGCGAAGCATAATCCAGAGACAGTTCAGCCCCCCTGCCACGGACAACGCCACGCGTTCGGGTTCGCTGTACCAAAGCTGCCACCGCCGAAGAAGCATCGGTAACCAGCAGGACCCGTGAACTGTACGGGGCGCTTTTAATGATTCTGCCGACCACACCTTCGGCAGCAACGACCGGCAAACCCGCCTGCAAACCCGCCCGAGTCCCTTTATCGATGGTCACCGTCCGAGCCCAGCTGCCGGCATCCTCACCGATCACCTGGGCCGGCAAAGCCGGTCGGTCGAGCACATCAACAAAAGCCAGCAACTCTCGCAAACGCCCATTTTGCAGCCGCACTTCAGCAACCTGCTGCAATTGCGAGCGAAGCCGGCGATTCTCTTTTTCCAGCTGGATATTGCGTTGTTTGGTTTCAACCAGCCAGAGGTAATGTTGCCAGGCAGCATTTACCGCATCAACGGCACGATCGAGACTCGCCTGGAAAGGAGCAGCCAAGGTAAGTACGGCACGCTCAAAAAAGGTCGTCGCCGATTTTTGTCGAAGGTTGTAGGAATATAACAGCAGGATAGAGAGCAGCAGAACGACTGCCCATAGAAAATAGCGATAGCGTCTTAACAATTCACGCATGCCCCACCTCAGCAGCATCCGATCAGAAGCTACGGAATATCCGATTCAAACAAAAACAGGGGGGATCAGCGACCCTCCCTGTTTTCGCAAAGCCACCGCAGAAATACCGCGTAAGAAAAATCAGGAGGACACCGCAACCTGCCGGAGCAGATCGAGTTGGTCGAGAATGGCGCCGGAACCGAGAACGACACAAGAGAGTGGATCTTCAGCAGCCACCACCGGAAGACCGGTTTCTTCGCGCAACAGAGCATCAAGATTTTTCAGGTAGGCACCCCCGCCGGCCAGAACGATCCCTTTGTCGACAATGTCCGCAGCCAGCTCCGGAGGCGTTCTTTCCAGGCAAATCCGCACCGCCTCAACAATAGTCTTGACCGGCTCTGACATGGCCTCGCGGATCTCGTCGGAGTTGATCTCCATGGTCTTGGGTATCCCGCTGACCAGATCACGCCCTTTGACATCCATGTATTGCGTCTCGTCATCAACAACATAGACATTGCCGATCCCGATCTTGACAGCCTCCGCGGTACGCTCACCGATCAATAAATTATATTTGCGTTTCATATACTGAACGATCGCTTCGTCCATTTTGTCGCCGCCGATCCTGACACTCTGCGCGTAAACAATTCCCGCCAGGGAGATTACCGCGACTTCAGTGGTGCCGCCGCCGATATCAACAATCATATTTCCGGAAGCCTCAGTAATCGGCAACCCGGCACCGATCGCAGCAGCCATCGGCTCTTCGATCAGGTAGACTTCGCGAGCCCCGGCCGATTCTGCAGACTCTCGCACGGCACGTTTTTCGACCTGAGTAATGCCGGACGGGACACAGATAACAATGCGCGGCCGCACCAGATTTTTCCGATTATGCACCTTGTGGATAAAATAGCGAAGCATCTCTTCAGTATAATCAAAGTCGGCAATGACACCATCTTTCATTGGACGAATAGCAACGATACTCCCCGGAGTACGGCCCAGCATCTCTTTGGCATCCTTGCCGACAGCCAGCACCTTGCGCTGCCCGCCGGGACCGGTCTTGACCGCCACCACCGAAGGCTCACTGACAACAATCCCCTTCCCTTTCATATAGACAAGCGTATTCGCCGTCCCCAAATCGATCGCCAGATCGTTGGAAAACATCCCCCAAATAGCGTTAAATATATTAAACATCTTCTATCCTGTACAGGCCGCAAACGGCGTAAAAATGTGCTTTCTCCGAGCATCCGCAAAACTGATCCAGCCTAGCAAACCGACCATCAATAAGCAAGCGCTTAAACGGGAAAAAATGATTGCATTTCGGCAGATTGCCGGTCTAACATACGAGGTCGTTTTCTTCATTCCAAACCAATAAAATCAAGGAGTTCTCCTGCAATGCTTGACTTAGTCAGATCCAAGCAAAAATCTTTTTTGGTCAAAATCACCTTCGGCCTGATCATTCTGAGCTTTGTTATCGGCTACACCATGCTGACCGCTCCCAACGATTCCGGCGTCAACCAACGGGGAGATGTCGCCGCAACAGTTAATGGTGACGAAATCAGCTACAGTTCTTTTCAATCCAGCTACAATAATCTCTATAATCTTTACCAAAGTATCTACCAAGGAAAATTCAATGGCGAGGTGGAAAAACAACTGAACCTGCCGAAACAGGCGTTACAGCAATTAATTCATGAACAGTTGCTGGTTCAAGAAGCAGACCGCCTCAATCTCGATGTCAGCAAACAGGAGCTTGTCAGGGCGATTGCTCAATATGATGCCTTTCAGGAAAATGGTGCTTTCAACCGTGATCGCTACCTGCAGGTTCTCAATTATCAGCGGATGTCCCCGGAGCAGTTTGAAGCGGCTCAGTATCGTCAGATGCTGAGCCAAAAGGTGCGCGAGCAATTGCAACAGAACGTTGTCGTCAGCGACACCGAACTGCTAGAGACATTTCACAAGGAAAACGATAAAGTCAATCTCAACTACACATGGTTAACTCCGGCGCTGGTTGAAACCAAGGTCGTAGTGAGCAACAAGGGCCTGGCGACATTTTTTGCCCAGAACAAGGAACCGTTCCGTTTTCCGGAAAAGGTCTCCCTGCGCTATTTGCAGTTCGACCCGGCCAGGCATGAAAAAGACATTGCCAATTTCACCGATGAAGAACTGGAACGCTACTATCGTCGGCACCTCGATCTATTTGAAATTACAGAGCAGATTAAAGCTGCCCATATCCTGATAAGAATTGACGAGGGTGCCGATGAAAAAACCGTCCAGAAACGACGTGAGCTGGCAGCAGAGCTACTGAAGCAGCTCAAAGAAGGGGGTAATTTTGCCCAGCTGGCAAAAGCTCATTCTGATGACCGGGGGACAGCCGACAGCGGTGGCGATCTCGGCTATTTCGGGCGAGGTATGATGGTCAGCGGTTTTGAAGATACTGCTTTCAAACTGAAGCCGGGACAATTAAGCGGTATTGTCCAAACCCCTTTCGGCTTCCATATCATCAAAGTCGCAGAAAAAATTGATGCCGGAGTCAAACCGCTGGTCGATGCTATCGAGGAAGTCAAAGCGGGACTACGGGTTGAAAAAGCTCGGCAACTTGCCTATGAAAAAGCGATGGACGCCTATAATATCAACCGCAAGACCGGCGACTTGGATAGTGCTGCGAAAAGCAACGATTTAGGTATAAAAGAGACCGGATTTTTCGGTCATACCGATGCTATCGATGGCATCGGCAAAGTTCTGGCGATCTCCCAGGCAGCGTTCAGCCTGAAGGATGGCGAACTGGCCCGACCCGTACAGACAACCCAGGGCATCTTCCTGTTCACCCTGAAAGAGCGTCAAGCAAGTCGGCTGCCGGAACTCGAAGAAGTCAAAGCACTGGTTGAGCTGGCCTACCGAACCGAGCAGGCTCAAACGCTGGCCAAAGAGCTCGCTGACAAATTACTGGCCAAAGCCCGGGAGTTGAAAAGCCTGCGCAAAGCAGCGGCGGAACTAAAACTGACGATCGAAGAATCAGGCGAGTTCAGCCGGAGTTTCGGTGCCTTTATCCCCCGTATCGGTTCATCTGCAGATTTGGCTGAAACCGCGTTCAACCTGACCGTCGAAGAGCCGATCGCACCATCAGTCTACACGATCGACAACAAATACCTGGTCGCCAGTTTAAAAAAAGCAAAACAGGCCGATTTCACCGGCCTTGACACTGCCGAGCGGACACAATTTCAGGAACAACTGCTGTCGATCAAGAAAGAAGAAGTGATTAACAGCAAACTGGACGAATTACTGAAGCAGGCCCAGATCGAAGTTATGATTCCTGAATTGATCAAAGCATTTGCCATTGGGAGCGAACAACAATGACACCGATTATCACCCAGACCGACTGCCCCGAACTGAAACTGGTCAACCGCGGCAAAGTCAGGGACATCTATGACCTTGGAGAACATCTTCTGATCGTCACCAGCGATCGGATTTCCGCCTTTGATGTCATTATGGATGAGGGCATCCCGCAAAAGGGCTACGTATTGACCCAGATCTCCAAATTCTGGTTCGATCAGATGACCGACCTGATCCCCCACCACCTGGTGTCCACCGAGGTTGATGATTTTCCGGCAATCACCCATCAATATCGCGATCAGCTCGAAGGACGCAGTATGCTGGCGAAAAAGGCCAGGCCACTGCCGGTCGAATGCATCGTCCGCGGCTACCTTTCCGGCAGCGGCTGGAAAGAATATCAGCAGCTCGGTTCGCTCTGCGGCATCCAACTGCCGGCCGGATTGGTCCAAAGCGACAAGTTGACGGAGACCCTGTTCACCCCGTCAACCAAGGCCGAGCTGGGAGAACATGATGAAAACATCAGCTTTGATCAAGCTGCCGAACTCTGCGGGCGGGAGATTGCCCAACAGGTCAGTGACATCAGCATTGCCATCTACGAACGGGCGCGTGAACTGGCCGACCGCAAAGGGATTATCATCGCCGACACCAAGTTTGAATTCGGGCTGATGGATAATCAGCTGATCTGGATCGACGAAGCACTCACCCCGGATTCTTCCCGTTTCTGGCCGAAAGACCTCTATCAACCGGGAGGGGCCCAGCCCAGTTTCGACAAGCAGTTTCTGCGTGACTATCTGGAAACCCTGGACTGGAACAAGCAGGCACCGCCGCCGAAGCTGCCGAAGGAGATCGTCCGCAAAACCGGCGAGAAATACCTTGAGGCTTTACAGCGCCTCACCGCTTGATTTTATTCCCATGAGCCGTTCCGCCTCGTTGCGGGACGGCTCAAGTTTTTCTATTCCTGACCCAGGTGCTGATCGCGCACAATTTTTTCCAGAGTCAGTTACGGATCAACCAATCTCAAGTTGCAAACGTCCGTGCGATTCGGCAATAACTTCACCAATCTGACAAGCGGGAACACCTTTAGCTCTCATCTGCCGGAGCAGGCTTTCTATTTTATTCGCCGCAACAGCAATCAACAAGCCACCCGAAGTCTGCGGATCGGCCAGCAGGTCGAGATGCCACTGGTCGCAGTCCTTCTGGCCATCGACCTTTGGAAAATAGAAATCACGGTTGCGGTAGGCACCTTCCGGGATCAAACCGATCGCCGCCATATCTTCAGCGTGCGGGTAGACCGGCAATTTTGTCACATCAATCCGCAAAACGACCTGACTCGCTTGAGCCATCTCCACAGCATGTCCGACCAGCCCGAAACCGGTAATATCAGTGCATGCAGATACGCCGACATCAAGCATCACATCAGCGGCCTGCTTGTTTAACATGCACATGCCATCAACAGCACCACTGATATCAGCTTCACTGAGCACTTCGCCTTTCAATGCTGTGGCCAGAAAACCTGTGCCGAGAGGTTTCGTGAGAACCAAACGATCGCCGGACCGGCAGCCACAGGTTGTCAACATCCTGGCGGGGTCAACAATTCCGGTGACACTGAGTCCGTATTTCGGTTCGTCATCTTCAATGGAATGTCCCCCGGCGATAACCGCGCCAGCCGCGTGAACTCTTTCCGCCCCACCTTTTAAAATCTCCACTAAAATGTCCGGTGAGAGCTTGCAAAGCGGGAAGCCAACCAGGTTCAGAGCCGTCAAGGGCCGGGCACCAACGGCAAACAGATCAGACAGAGCATTGGCCGCCGCGATCTGACCGAACCGGTAGGGATCATCCACCACCGGGGTGAAGAAATCGACCGACTGCACCAACGCCTGGTGTTCATCCAGACGATAAATGGCCGCATCGGCAAAGGGGATCTCCTGCGAAAGCAAATCGGGATGATCCACATGGGGGAGCTGATCCAGTACCTGGGTCAGGGTCTCAGGACCGATTTTGGCCGCTCAACCGGAGCTGCGCGACAAAGCGGTCAGACGGATTTTTTTTTCCATCTCAAACCTTCTCCTTAAAAACAGGGTTCCAAAAATTGATGCACTCGCAAAAAGTCATGAGATGGCTAAGCAAAAATTTCGCTCTACAAGGCGTAGTGGTTTTTCGGGGACGAAGGCATACATATGGTATGTCGAGATCCTGAAAAACTGCTGCAACGCCGGAGGGCGGACTTTTTGCGACGCCATCAAAAATTATCCCGGAAGATTCCAGGCTACCCGTTCTTCGCCGGCACGTCGAGTATATTTGCAACTGTCGAAGTATTCCAGCAAAGCCTGGGTCATTTTACGATTACTGCCAAGTTGGTCCCGGAACTGCGCCAAAGTAAAAGATTTCTGCTGCTGAAAAATTTGTACCAATAGTTCTTCGGCTTGACGAAAGTACTCGGCATGCAGGTAACTTTCCTGATTCAGCCGCACCAGTGATTTTTCCAACACGAGAAAAGTGAAATAAGGTTCGCAGTCAACTTGATCCAGCTCAAGCTGAGTAACAATTTCATTACTGTTCTTCAGCTGGAACCCTTTGTTACGAGCAAGTTTTTCAATTTTATCCAGAATAATCTGCTCCTCAGCCGTCGGCTGTGGGCGCCGACCGGGGATCATTACCAGATCGCCATGCTGCTGCAGCTCACCGGCAGTCACCAACCGCTGCAACAATACCTCGAACCCTTTCGGTGCCAACTTGTCAGAGATCCGTGACTGCAACGTTGCCCGGGGCATGCCGTGCTGCAAATGGTTCTTCTGCAGATAGTCAACAACGATCTGCGGGAGTTGCAGCTGCCAGCTGCGCAATTTATCCGTCAACAGCCACTGATCGGCCAAAACTTCAGCTTGTCCCATTTCGGCCAATTTTTCCAACCCTTGCCGAAGCTCTTCCCGTCCGGTTCCCGTCACTTTTTCCAGATCACGAAGTCTGCCAACCTCCAGTTCCGCTAATTTCTGCAACCAGAAGCCAAGGTTTCCTGATGAAAGATCATGCAAACGTTTGATGACCTCGGGACGAAAACGGCGATGTTTCTGCGGCTCACTGTCGATCACCACACCACCACCGATAGTGATCATCGGTGAGTAGGAACGCACGATAAAGCGATCGCCGCGATGGGCCAACAGCGGCTGATCAAAGGTCAACTGGACAAAGGCCTCTTCTCCGGGAGCCAATTCGTCACGATCCAGCAACACTGCTCGCGCAACCGTGCGTGCCGTCCCCAAATGAAAATGCAACTGATCGCGGAACTTCACCGGGCGCGGGGATTCATTCAATAATTTCAAGCGCACATCGATACGTTCACTGGCCCGAAACAACCCGGGGGTCCCGACGACGGAACCGTGTGGAACCTGTTCTCGCGCCACGCCGGACAGGTTCAGAGCAACCCGCTGTCCGGCACGGGCCTCAGCAGCGGGTTGCCCATGAACCTGCACTTCACGCACACGGGCCGAAATCCCCGCCGGCAAAAGCTCTAAACTGT
Source organism: Desulfuromonadaceae bacterium (assembly GCA_013138655.1). Taxonomy (GTDB): domain Bacteria; phylum Desulfobacterota; class Desulfuromonadia; order Desulfuromonadales; family Geopsychrobacteraceae; genus Malonomonas. The sequence goes on from WTCI01000356.1 coordinate 8,536, forward strand.
CGCCGGGTTTGACCCGACCACTGTTGAGCGTTCCGGTAATCACGGTTCCGAAACCACTGATACTGAAGCAGCGGTCAACCGGCAACCGCACCGCCCCGGTGATCTCGCGCGGCGGAACCCGCTGCAACTGTTCGCGGATGACATCCATCAACTCATCCAGCCCATCCCCGGTCAAAGCCGACACCCGGCAGCAGGGCGCCTTATCCAGAAAAGTTCCGGAAACCTGTTCGCGAACCTCTTCTTCGACAATATCCAGCCAATCAGGCTCGACCAGATCAACTTTGGACAGCACCAGAATCCCCCGACGGACCTGAAGCAGTTGCATAATCTGCAGATGCTCACGGGTCTGCGGCATCACCCCTTCATTCGCATCAACCACCAATAAAACGAGATCAATCCCGGCGATACCGCTCAGCATCTGCGGAATAAATTTTTCGTGGCCCGGCACATCGACCACCCCGGCAACCTGTCCCTGCCCAAGATCCAGTCGGGCAAAACCGAGCTCGATGGAGATACCGCGTTTTTGCTCTTCTGCGAGCCGATCTGTCTCGGTCCCGGTCAATGCGCGGATCAGCGCAGTTTTGCCGTGATCGACATGCCCGGCCGTACCAATAATGAAATGCCCTTGCTGTCCCAAAATCAGACCTCGCCGCGAATTCCTGCCATAAGGGTTTGCCCCAACAGACCCTCTTCATCTTCTGTAACTGCCCGTAAATTGATCATCAAACAATCATTCTGCACACGCGGGATGACCGCCGGGAAGAAACTGCGCAAGCGCCGTGCCAGGCGTTCAACCGACTCACCCGATGGGCGGATCTGCAAGGCCCAATCCGGAAGCTCAACCAGCGGCATGGAACCACCACCGACGCGGGCAAAATCTTTTACCAACGTCAGTTCAACCGGTAAATTCTCAGCAGCAAGCCGTTCCAGCAACCGCTGACAACGCTGCTTTTGTGCCTCTGGCTCAACGGAAAACATCCGCATAATCGGCAACTTTTGCAACAGCTGATCCGGTTGCAGGTAGAGCCGCAGAGTCGACTCCAGGGCTGCCAGGGTCAGTTTATCGATCCGCAAGGCACGAGCCAGCGGGTGCCGGGCCATTTTCTTCACAAACTCCGCACCACCGACGATCAGACCGGCCTGTGGCCCGCCAAGCAGCTTATCGCCGCTGAAGGTCACCACATCCACCCCGGCTTTGACTGTTTCCGCAACGGTCGGCTCATAAGGCAACCCGAAAGGAGTGAGATCGCAGAGCATGCCGCTGCCGAGATCTTCCATCAGGATCAACCCGTTTTCTTTGGCTAACGGCAGCAGTTCCGTCGCCGCCACATCACTGGTGAAACCGACGATGCGGTAGTTACTGGTGTGGACCTTGAGAAGAATCTTTGTTTGCTCGTTGATTGGTTGCTGATAATCCCGCAAATGTGTGCGATTAGAAGAACCGACCTCGCGGAGAAGAACGCCACCGGCTTCCATCACCTCAGGAATACGGAAGGCACCACCGATCTCCACCAGTTCACCACGCGAGACAATCGCTTCGAAACCTTTTCCCAGGGCAGTCAACGCCAACAACACCGCCCCGGCGTTATTATTGACCACCAGAGCCGCTTCGGCACCCGTCAACTGAGTCAACAAACGCTCAACATGGCTATGGCGTTTCCCACGCTGACCTGTGTCCAGGTCAAATTCGAGAGTCGAGTATCCTTCCGCCACAGAAGCAATCGTCTGGAGTGCTTCCGGTGCCAGGGGTGCCCGGCCGAGATTGGTATGCAACAGGGTTCCGGTCGCGTTAATCACTTTTCGCAAGGAAGGTTGCAGCAGTGGTTGACAAAGTTTTGCTGCAGCAATAGCGACCTGCCTCGTCTGTAGTTGCTCGGAATCTTTAGAAACCGTTCCATCCAGAAGTTTGCCGCGAAGTCCGGCAACAGCCTGCTGGGCTGCAGACGATAAAACCTCTTGAGGCAACTGCGTCAACAAACGTTGCAAAGGCTCTTCACGCAACACCCGATCAACCGCAGGTAGTGACCGCAACAACTCTTGCTGCTCACTCATAGAATTCCCTCGTCAATGAAATTAGTTTTCATCCGGAGTTTCTGGAAAGGAACTATATTAAAAGCTATCTGGAATTTCAACGCGGGAGCGTAACATGGTCACAAGAATAGCGCCATATTTTCAATCAGATATCGATGTTTTTCAGCGAATCTTTTTTCCTGTTGACACCTCAAAGCCGATTTTGCTATAAGTCGCCCATCTGAATGGGGCTGTAGCTCAGTTGGGAGAGCGTTTGACTGGCAGTCAAAAGGTCCGCGGTTCGATCCCGCGTAGCTCCACCAAACAAATCAAGGGGTTGGCTGTTAACAGCTGACCCCTTTTTGCTTTTGCGATATTCGATGGCGATCAACACTCACAGCTTCCAGCTCGCACACTTTGATCCTTTGGCGCTCTATCTTGATGTCTGCCCAACGGGACCGGGCCTGCTCGAATCGTTGAACCCATTACCGAAAACCGGTCGCTACTCAATTGTCCCGCTACGCGTTAGGGAACACTACCAGTCGCAAGCCGGGATTCTCTCCTGTCACAACGGTGGACTGACGACACGGCTCGAGGGTGATCCCCTCACCCTTCTCGCCGACATTCTCAACCGGCGATCGGTCACGGCAGCTTCGGAAACCCCTTTTCCGGGAGGTTTTTTCGGTTACTTCGCTTATGATCTGGCCAGCCAGATCGAAGACTTGCCACAATCGGCACACCGGGACATCCCGCTTCCCGAGCTGGAGCTGTTCTGGGTCGACCTCACCGCCGTCTACAATCACAGCAATGGGCAGCTGACTCTTGCTTCACTGGATCACAGCATCGATCTATCGACACTTGAGGAAGACATCCGCCGTTCTCAACACCCTCTGACCGCGCAATTTCTTCAATGCACGGAATTACCGCGACCGCTCATCCCGCAAAAACAATTTGCGATGATGGTCCAGCGCGGCAAAGAGTATATTGCAGCGGGAGACATTTATCAGGTCAACCTCTCCTGCCGTTTTGACGGACAGCTTGAGGGAGCATCGACGGAACTTTATCGTCGCCTGCGAACCATCAACCCCTCCCCATTTGCCTGCCTGCTCAAATTTCCCGGCATTGAGATTATTTCCAGTTCACCGGAACGGTTGGTGTCCCTGCATAACGGACTGGCGGAAACCCGTCCGATCGCCGGAACCCGGCCGCGGGGCTACACACTTCCGGAAGATCAACGGTTGGGAAAGGAACTGCTCGGCCACCCGAAAGAACGCGCCGAGCACATCATGCTGCTCGATCTGGAGCGCAATGATTTGGGAAAAGTCTGCCAAGCGGCAACCGTTGAGGTCGATGAATTGATGGTACTGGAGCGCTATTCCCATGTCACCCACATCGTTTCCAATGTCCGCGGGCGTCTCAAAACCGACTGCGGCCCCTTCGACCTGCTGCGTGCCACCTTCCAGGGTGGAACCATTACCGGAGCCCCGAAAAAACGTTGTATGGAAATCATTGATGAACTTGAACCTGTGGGGCGTGGCAGCTACACTGGCAGTGCCGGCTACATCAGCGCCTGTGGAGCCCTGGATCTGAACATCCTGATCCGCAGTTTCCAGCGGATCGGTCACAGTTTGACTTACCAGACCGGCGCCGGCATCGTCGCGGACTCAATCCCGGAAAAAGAATGGTTTGAATGCATAAAAAAGGGTGAGGCTCTCCGGATCCTGCTACAAGAGGCAATGAACTGAAATGCTGGTCTGTCTGAACGGAACCTTTATTCCACATGAGAAGGCAAAACTGCCGATCAATGATGGCGGCTACCTCTACGGCGACACGCTGTTCGAAACCCTCAAGGCTCGGGGCAAAAAAATCCTGCTGCGAGCAGAACATCTCGACCGGCTGGAACTCTCTGCCAAATTACTCAATTTCACCTGCCCACGCCGGCAGATCGAAACGTCACTGCAACAACTGGAAAATGCCCTGAGTGCACCGATCAGTCGCATCCGCCTGACCCTGAGCCGGGGCAGTTGCCAAGGATTGCTTTTCCCGCAAACGAGTGAAGGTTATTTTCTACTCACGGCGACCCCGACGACAGAGCCCTCAACAGAGGAACGCAACCTGGGCGCAAGTTGTCTTATTGCACCGAACCAACGGGTCAACCCCCTTGACCATCTGCCCCAAATGAAGCGGGGCAACTACGCCGACTGCTTTTATGCAGCGCATTACGCCCGTAGCAAAGGAGCTCGCGAAGCCCTGTTTGTCGATCCCCGAGGGTATCTTCTCGAAGGAGCCACCAGCAACCTGTTTGCGATCATTGAGCAACGCCTGGTCACTCCTCCCACCGACAAAGTCGTGCTCGCTGGAGTGATGCGCCGACAAATCATCGATACCGCAGCCGAATTGGGAATTGCTGTTGTCGAACGGAGGCTACAACTGGAGGAAATCTTCACTGCGGAAGAAGCTTTTTTAAGCAACTCGCTGATCGACATTTTACCGATTTCAGCAATAGCCGGAAAATCGGTCAGGCGCGGGGAAAAGTGGAAAATAATTTTGAAAACGCTGCAGATGAGGATAGAGACTTGACAAAAGATTTCGGAACAATATAATCGTCAAGCTCGTGCCGAAGTGGTGGAATTGGTAGACACGTCGGTCTCAAAAACCGATGCCCTCCGGGCGTGCCGGTTCGATTCCGGCCTTCGGTACCACTTAAAAATCAGCCCGACCTTATGGTCGGGCTTTCTTTCTTGATGGCGTCGCAAAACTTCTTAGAACGATCTCAAAACCAAGGGGAACATTATGAAAACCTCTGTTTTGTCGCTTCTAACCCTCACCCTGCTGCTTATTGTCTCCACTGTCTCCTTCGCAGAAACCCGCTATGTTACTGATCAACTGATCATTACCGTGCGCAGCAATAAGACCAATAATCATGAAATTCTGACAACTTTGCGAACGGCATCCCCGGTTAAAATTCTTGAAGAAGGCGCCGAGTACCTTAAAGTCAGAACCAGCAAAGGGATTGAAGGATACGTCCGGAAACAGTATGTCAGCAAAGCCATCCCCAAAAAGATTCAGATTGAGCAACTGCAGCAGCAACGGGCGACCCTTGAATCTCAGTTGCAACAGCAGCGGCAGGAGTTCCAAGAGAAATCAGGGCTTGCCATGACCAGTCTGAAACAGCTTGAGACCCTGGGCGATGAGTTGAAAACAACCCGGCTGCAGTTGGAACAAATCAAAAGTGATTATGATAAACTGAAAAAAAGTTCAGATAACGTCGTCAATCTGGCCGCAGAGCGGGATCAACTGCTTGAAGAGAACAGCCGGATGACGAACGAACTGGTGGTTCTACAGGAGGAGAACAGAAATTTCCACCGCTCCAATATGATCCAGTGGTTTCTGGCGGGCGGCGGAGTGTTTCTGATCGGTTGGCTGATCGGCAAAATTTCCCGAAAAAAACGCGGTTACGGCCAATTTTAATAGCCAAGGCCTGCTGATTTTCCAGGGGGCCTTGGTCTTCATTCATTGCTGGGCAGACAGCAAACACCCTCCCCGCCAGGCGTCAAAACCTTCCTGACAACAAATATGTGAAAAACAATTCCTGCTTAATAGCCTTGATTTCCGGTAGTTATCAGTTATTTTTTTATTCAACAATGAATGGTCTCGCAAAAAAGAATACGATGGCTAAGCAAAAATTTCGACCTGCAAGGCGTAGTGGTTTTTCAGGGGTAAAGGCATACATATAGTATGCCGAGATCCTGAAACACTGCTGCAATGCCGGAGGGCGGACTTTTTGCGACGCCATCAACGATCTATTCATCCGGAGTTTTTCATGCGTGAAAAACAACAACAGGAATTACGTCGGCTGCTGATGTCGCGGGTTCTCGGCTCCCGTGAACTGATGCAGGGTCTGAATATCAGTCAGCCGACGCTGTCACGCTTGATTAACAACCTCAACAATGAAATCGTTTTCATGGGTAAAGGGCGAGCCACCTGCTACGGGTTGCCGCGAAAGATCCATGGCAAAACCGGTCGTTTCCCTGTTTACGCCATCGACCCTCGTGGCGAGGCACGCCTCCACGGACATCTGACGGCCCTGCAGGGCGGACAATACTGCTGGAAAGATGCCAACGACATCGGCGAACTGTTCAGTAGCCTGCCCTGGTTTCTGCAGGATCTGCAACTCAGCGGGTTCGGGGCCCGTTCTTTTGCCTATCGACAACACGAATTGCTCAATCTGCCACGCAAATTAGCAGACTGGAGTGAAGATGACATGCTTTACGCCACCAGTCATTGCGGCGAAGACCGAGTTGGCAACCTGCTGATCGGTGAAGAATCGCTGGCCCACTACCTCGCTATGGCACGTGATATGGCCCCGGAGATCGACCTGGATTCACGCAATTGGCAATATCCACAACTCGCCCGGAAAACCCTCGCCGGAGACATGGACAGCGCCCAGATCGGCGGTGAGCAACCCAAATTTGCCATCTGTGTCGATGACCATGGAACCCCCTGCCACATGGTGATCAAGTTTTCTCCGGCAGTTGACAGCAAAGAAGCCAGACGCTATGCGGATCTGCTTATCTGCGAGCACTTGGCTCTGGAGGCAATCCGCATCGCCGATTTTACCGCAGCCCGTTCCCGCCTGGTGATTGCCGGAAACCAGGCCTTTCTCGGTTTAAAAAGGTTCGACCGGCGCGGTGCCTTCGGACGCCTGCCGATGATTTCACTACGGGCGGTCCATAGCCGGATCCAGGCACCCTGCGATAGTTGGATTGATGCGGCCAGCCGCCTCGAAAAAGCCGATTTGATCAATTCGAAAGACGCTCAAAAGCTGCGCTGGCTCTCACTTTTCAGCGACCTGATTGCCAACACCAATCAGCACTTTGGTAACATTTCCCTGATCCCCCACCAGCAGGGTGGATATTTGCTGGCACCGGCCTATGGAGCGCGGCCGACGCTCTATGAACCGGTTGCCGGCGAGAGTCCCTTACGACTTTTCACCCCGCCGCCGGTTCGTAATGAAGTTGCCGCCGACTTGCCGAGCGCTCTTGACGCGGCGATTCTGTTCTGGAAAAGCGCCGCGGTCGACGAGCGAATCTCAGCAGAATTTCGCCAAATCTGTTACGAAAACTGCGAACTGTTAAAACTCCGGACCGATGGCCCGAAACTCGTCACCTGAACTTTCACGCCATCACCGCACAACTCACGTACCCCCGGCAAAGCTGGGGAGTTACTTATTGTACTCAGATCCAGCGCCGGAACCGGCACTACCAACACGCCCAAAAGTATCAGCGACAAGAAGAGTCGCTTTTATAAAACCAGGCATCGCAACCTCAATGGTATGGATTTGTCTGTGTTGACTGCGGAAATTCAGTTTTCAGACGATCGGTTTCCCGATTCGGCAGCAAAAGCAAAACGGTTTTTGCCGCCCCGCTTGGCGGTGTACATAGCCATATCTGCATGACCGATCAATTCATTACCGCTCGTGCCCTGACCATTAAACAGCGCCACTCCGATACTGCAACTGATCGAGGCCTCAATACCGCTGATAGTAAACTTCTTCCTGAGGGACTTTAAGATATGCTGGCATGCATTACGGACCGATTCTTCATCTTCAATGTTGCTCAACAACAGGGCAAACTCATCACCTCCGACCCGGGCAACCGTATCTGATTCGCGAGTCGCTGCCAGCAATCGCTCCGCAACCTGTTGGAGTAATTGATCTCCGACATCATGCCCATATCTGTCATTAATCGGCTTAAACTCATCAAGATCCAGAAACAGCACGGCAAACTGCCCTCCCCGTCGGCGCACCTGAGCCATCGCCACGTTCAAACGGTCCATCAGCAGTCTCCGATTCGGCAGGCGGGTCAAGTTATCGTGACTGGCCATCCGCCGGATCCGCTCTTCTATCTGCTTGCGTTCGCTGATATTTCGAACAATCAGGGTATAGAAAGGTTTTCCAGCCGCATTTCCGGTCGAAATCGAAAGTTCTGTGGGGAAAAGCCAGCCATCCTTGCGCTGTCCCTGAACCTCAATCGCCCGTCCCTGAATCCAGGAATTTTCCAAAGAGGTCAACTGCTTCAAAGTGACCGGATTTTCCTCAAATTCAAATTGTAGAAAGCAGGAAATCGGCATGCCGACTGCTTCAGCCGCCGAACAGGCAAAGATCTGTTCAGCGCCACGGCTCCAGAAACCGATCCGCTCGGAATCGTTGACTGAGAGCACTGCATCAACCGACGAATCCGCAACCGCCCGGAAATGCCCTTCCCGTTCATTTAACTTATCTTCTGCCCGTTCCATCCTGGCCAGAGTCCGGTGCAGAATCAACATTGAGATCAGGATTGTCAGGCTGACGGCAACCTGAATAAAGAGAACATTGTAGAGGCGTTTCTGCCAGGCGGCAAAGATCCACTCCGTCGAGGTTCCGACCGTCACCACAAGCGGAAAATCACTTAATTTTCGATGCGCGACAATCCGGCTGACCCCGTCCGTCGATCGAGGGACCCGGGAAATTCCAACCGGAGCTTTTTTCAGATGTCGGGTAAAAAGCGGACCGTCGGCGAAAGATCGACCGACCAGATCATTTCCGGCCGGCGTCCGCGCTAACAACACACCACCATGGTGAAAAATGGCAACAGAGCCATCCGGGCCCAGCTCAGCCTCAGCATCTTTATGAAAATCGAGCAGGTGATCGATTTGCACCAGGGCCACCACCTGCAGTTGCTGACCAGATCGTGAAAACTGCCGAACTATAGCCACCAGGTTCCGGCCATGGCTATTCCGATAGACTTTTTCCGTGATCTGCATGGGAGAGTCAGAATTTTCCGTATTCGTCATGAGGGAAAAGCTCAAACCCTCCGGGAGAGGACCTTTATTCACGCAGGTCAGAATCTGCCCGGTATCCGGATCAACAATCAGTAAAGCACTCAGCTCCGGGGTATACTTCAGCCAGAGGCTGAACATACTGTTCACGGCCTTGAGCTGATAATATTGCAGATGTTCGGCAATATCGAGCAGCAGCATATCGAGGACTTGAAGCATTCTTCGGGAGCGTTCCTCAAGGCCCAGAGCCAGGTTACTGACCTGTTGACTACTCTGCTGTTCGATGGTCTGAAACTCGTGGGCAAAAGAAATGACAAAGCACCCCCACGACAAAAGCAGTAATGCCAGCAGTAGCAGATAAATGTTCCAGCGGACTCTGGAAATCGACCTGGATGCCATAACGACTCCATATCAGCACAGCAGAGAACAACTCCATAAGGATAACATACCTTTGCCGTTTTTTCGGAACGCCCTGTTCCAGGCATCAGATCTGGCTCCTTGCGCCAGCTTCCAACTTTATGCTATCTATAGCTGACAACTTAGGTTGCCTTTGACTGGCGGGTAAATCATGAATATTGAGCAGATGAAAACAGTCCTCAAGGAGATCCTCAACAAAACCGATCTGACTCCTTGCGTGGTCGGACACCGCGGCGTCGGAAAAACCGCCGGGGTTATTCAGGTCTGTCGCGAAATAGATCGCGAATATGTCCCTTTGCGGCTTGGCCAGATGGAAGTCGGAGATCTGGTCGGCATCCCTTATCGCGAAGGTCGGGACATGCACTGGTCACGGCCGAGTTGGTGGCCGGCAGACGATGCCGGCCCAACGGTTGTCCACTGTGACGAATTGAACCGAGCCCAACAGGAGGACACCTTACAGGCGATCTTCCAGTTTGTCGAACCCCCGTCTGAAGGACAGCAGCGCGCTTTGCACACCCACAAACTGGCTCCCCAACACCGGGTCGTGGTCGCCATCAATCCACCGGACGGCAGTTATCAGGTCACTCCTCTCGACCGGGCTCTTTTAGACCGGATGGTGGTTCTTCAAGTGGAAACCGATGCCGAGTGTTGGGCACGTCATGCCCACCGGGAAAATTTCCATACCGATGTCCGCCAGTTTATCGCCGGGAACCAGCAAATGCTTTCGACCAACAACCAGAGTTTCGACATGCAGGTCGAGCCTTCTGAGCGAGCCTGGGAAATCGTCAGCACCCTGCGGGAAAACTGTCGCTTTCCCCAGGAATTGGAAATGGAAGTCTACAGTGGTGTGATTGGCCGGGAAGCGGCCGTCAGCTTTTTGCAGTGGTGTACTGAGCAGCGCTTGCGCCCGCTGTCTGCGGAGGACATTCTTGACCGCTGGACCGAGGTTGCCGTTCAGGCAACTGAGCAGCGGGATGACATACAGGCGGCAACGATGAGCGACCTGATCGCCTGTTTGCAGAACGATCCCGACTTAACGGATCAGCAACAGGATTCACTGGTGGCCTACATTGATGTGCTGCCACGTGATATGCGTTTCGGCCTGGTCAAGTCGCTGTTACGGATTCCGCAAATCGCCGCAGTCCTCTGTCAGGACAGGTACGATGCAACGATTCTCGAAACGATCCAACAGATCAGCCGGGATGTTGCCTGATTCAGTGCGTCCTTTACAGGACGCCATTGTGCGCCTGCTGAAACACCGCCCCTTTTACGGCCAGTTTCTCCTGCAGTTTCGGCGCCGTCAACAAACTGGCAACCGGGCCGTCGCAGTCACCATCGTCGACGCGGTCCCGACCCTGATGGTCAACCCGACAAGTTTTGTCCTCTTCTCCCCGGCAGAGCAGGAAGCACTGCTCGAACATCTGATCAAACATGTCCTGCACCTGCATCCTTGCCGACGCCGCGAGCGCAACACCCGCTACTGGGATCTGGCCTGTGACCTGGCCATCAACCCGGGGATCGAGCACCTGCCACCCGAAGCCCCACAACCGGAAAGATTCCGGTTACTGCCCGGGCTGGCGGCAGAAGAATACTATGCCCGTTTACTGCAAATGCCTGAGCTCGGTGCTCAACAGGGAGATGGTACAGGAGACCACGAACAACAGCAAAGTACTGAGCGACCAACGGCAGATCAGCAGACTTATCGTGCAGAATCAAGTGATGTCGCACCAATCGACGATCACCAGCACTGGCAGGAAGCAGATCGCACCCCGATCTCACTTTCCGAACAGGTGGTCCGCCAGATGGTTCGTAACGCTGTCAAAAAATGTCATGCTGAAACCCCCGGAGAATTGGCAGAGATCATCAATTCTTTTCTGGCGCCACCCAGTATCCCCTGGCAACAGATTCTTCGCCAGTTTGTCGGTACGGCAGGAAGGGTCGGCCGTTCCGGCACCTGGAAAAGAAGCCATCGCCGCTTCGGCCATAACACCCCGGGACTACGCAAACAGCAATTGCTCAATCTGGTCGTTGGGATTGATGTCAGTGATTCAACAGACACTCAGCCCTTGCGTGAAGCTTTTGCCCGTGAGCTGGTACAGATTGCCCGTGGTCGGCAGAGTCGAATCAGGGTTCTTTACGCCGGCAGCCGTATTCAACAAATCAAGCAATTTACCGGGACACCACAGGTCGCCAAAATTTATCACGGCGGCGGTTTTACTGACTTACGTCCGATCTTCGATTACGCTCGGCAGATGCAACCGCGCCCTGCGGCAATCATCTACCTGACCGATGGCTATGGACCGGCACCCGAGCATTCTGACATCCCGACCCTGTGGGTCATCTCCCCAGACGGACGAAAACCGGTCAACTGGGGCCTCGAATTAAGGCTTGAAGAGATCAAGGAGAACGGATGAACAACAATAACCACCCGATGACCGAAGAGAATATCAAAGAATGGCTGGAAGAGCAGGGAGCACGGGTCATGAACCGCTCCGGACGCAGTGAACATTACGGAGCCCCGCGCGACTTCTCTTTTGAAGTCAAAGCGATTTTTGACAGCGGCCTCGGCCTGCAAATCACCGCTCGCCAGTTCAATTATCGTGACCCCTGGGAGACGACCGACCGGGTCAACGATCTGGTCGATGTTGCCCTGCTGCGTCAGGGACAATACAGTGAGCTGCCTAAAGGCTATCCCTTTTTTCAAGGCACGGATACAGAAGAAGGTGTTGATTTTCCAGTCTTGAAAGAGATTATCGATGCGGTCAAAACCCTGAATCCCAAACTGTTTACTCTCCAAGAGCTAACCGGCGACCTCTAATCTGTGCGAACAAGCCATCGTATTCTTTTTTTGCGAGACAGCAAATATTGTTTTTTGTCAAATTAGCTTTGACTAACCTCTCTTCTTGCCACATAATAACGACTTTGAATAAACAATGGCTTTCTTGAGAATTTCTTGTACGAACATGACGGTCGATAAGATACTGTGTTAGACTCTTCTAAGCGCATTTGATGTTAACTTGGCAAAAATCGCAAATCACAGGGCGCCAAATGGAGCATCACAAAAATCCAGTTATCCTGACCATTGACGACGAAGCCAATATCCGCGACAGTTTTCGGTTATTTCTGGAAGATTATGATTATCAGGTCATTGAGGCAACCAATGGCCGCGAGGGAATCGAAATTCTGGAACGAGAAAAGCCGGATCTGGTGCTCTGCGATCTGCGGATGCCTGAAGTTGACGGTCTGGAATTTCTTGAATACATAAAAAATCACTCTCCAGACACGCCGATCATCGTGGTTTCCGGAACCGGTGTGATCGGTGACGCCATTGAGGCCATCCGCCGTGGTGCCTGGAATTATCTACTGAAACCGATTCAGGATATGTCGGTGCTGCTGCACGCAATCAGCCAGGCCCTTGAGCGAGCCCGACTGATTATCGAAAACCGCGCCTACCAGGAACACTTGGAAGAAGAGGTCAGCCGCCGCACTGAAGCCTTACAGAAAACGATGCATGACCTCAATCAGTCGCACCTGAAAGTGAAAGAAAACGAAGAAAAGTACCGGCTGATTTTCGAAAACCTACAGGACGTCTATTTTGAAATATTTCCGGACGGAATGGTTTTCGAAATCAGCCCTTCTATTTCTCATTTTTCGCTCTATCGGCGTGAAGAAGTTCTCGGGGAGAACATCGGTACACTCTTTCCCGACCTGGAGAACCGTAGCCGCCTGCTGGCACTGCTGCGCACCCAAGGGATCGTCAGCGATTACGAGATATCCCTGAAAGATAAAGATGGAATGTCAATCCCCTGTTCCCTTAATGCCCGCTATCAGGAAGTCACTGGAAATGCCCCGGATAAAATCTGTGGCACTTTGCGTGACATCACCGAGCGGAAGCAGGCCGAAGCTCGCATTGAACACCTGGCCTATTTTGATGCGCTGACCGAATTACCAAACCGGCGCTTGTTGCTCGACCGGCTGGAACAGAATATTTCCCGGGGCCGGCGTCATGATCATTACGGGGCCATGCTCTTTCTTGATCTCGATCGCTTTAAAAACATCAACGACTCCCTTGGGCACCCGGTCGGTGATATGCTGCTGAAAGAAGTTGCAAAACGCTTGTCTATAGATTTACGTGCCGAAGATACGATATCAAGACTGGGTGGAGACGAGTTTGTCATGCTGCTTTCTGACCTGGGGACCGATCCAGTCGACGCCGCTGCCGCCGCCCAACGGAAAGCTGAGGAAATCCAGTATCACCTGGCCGAAAAATACCTGATCTCCGGCCATGAGTTGCATATCACCCCGAGTATCGGGGTGGCCATGTTCCCGTCAAATGAAAACAGCAACGATACAGGCACTGACATCCTGCGTTATGCCGATACCGCGATGTATCGCGCCAAGGATGACGGACGTGATACCATCAGGTTTTTCCTGCCGAGCATGCAGTCGGCTGCCGACTCACGACTGGTGATCGAAAAAGAGTTACGCCATGCCTTGGAGAAGAATGAATTCTCGCTTTTTTTCCAACCACAGGTTGATCAATTCGGACAAATTCTCGGCGCCGAGACACTCATCCGCTGGAATCATTCCACCAAAGGCTTCATCTCTCCGGCAACCTTCATCCCGGTTGCCGAGGCAACCGGGATGATTTTGCCCATCGGGGAATGGGTTCTGCGCAACGCCTGTCAGCAGCTGAAAGCCTGGAGTGATGCAGGACTGCCGATTCATCATCTGGCCGTCAATGTCAGTCCGCGCCAGTTCCGCCAGCCCGATTTCATCCGTCAGGTCTCCCTGATTCTCGAAGAGACCGGTGCCGACCCGAACTTGTTGGGGCTGGAACTGACTGAAGGAATGGTGATCGACAACATCATCGATACCATCGAAAAGATGCAGGGACTCAAACAACTCGGCATAGAACTGTCCATTGACGATTTCGGTACCGGTTATTCTTCCCTTGCCTATCTGAAACGTATGCCGCTCGACATTTTAAAAATTGACCAGTCATTCGTCCGCGATATTTCCACCGACGCCAATGATGCCGCCATCGTCGAGACCATTATCTCTATGGCTAATCACCTCGACCTGAAGGTTATCGCAGAAGGGGTCGAAACCGAATCAGAGCTTTCCTTCCTGGTTGAAAAAGGTTGTAAAATTTATCAGGGGTATCATTTCAGCAGACCGATACCGAGCAACCTGTTCACCAAACAACTGGAGGCAAGGTCGGTGCATGTCTAGTCTTTCCAACGGACACCCTCAACCTCTCTTGCCCCGGATAGTCCGGCAGCCTCCCGGCAGACAACCGTTCCGCACAATTTTATTGTCATCATCATAAAAAAATAGATATTATCGGATTTTCTGACCGACAACTTTTGATGGTCTCGCAAAAAAGAATACGATTCGGAGAGCTGAAACAATGAGCCAGATTCGGCTACTGATTGTTGACGATGAATCTTCCATTCGGGAAAGCTTGGCCGAGTTTCTGCGCGATTTCAACATCACTATCGACTCCGCGAGCAATGCTGAGGCGGCTTTGGACACTATGGCCCAAAAACAGTTTGATGTCGTGCTCGCAGATTTGCGTTTACCCGGGATGGCCGGCGACCTTATGATCACCAAGGCTCATCAGCTGCAACCGCAGATGCGCTTCTTGATCCACACGGGATCGATTGATTACCGGCTGTCTGAAGAATTGCTTGCTCTCGGGTTAACACCGGAAGATATCATTCTGAAACCCCTCTCCGACCTGACTGTCCTGCTTAACAAAATACAATCAAAATTCAAACAATCGTCCTGTTAATGACATTGCCGACAATCATCTCGACACCATGACAAACCAACAAGGAGTAACACATGAGCGCACAACCGATCGTTCGCATGCAAACCAGCATGGGACAGTTGACCATCGAACTTGATGCTGAAAACGCCCCGATCAGCACGGAAAACTTTTTGACCTATGTCCGCGACGGCTATTATGATCAGACGATTTTTCACCGCGTGATCCCCAATTTCATGATTCAAGGGGGAGGATTCACCCCTGAAATGGCCCAGAAAAAAACCCGGGGCGAGATCAAAAACGAAGCGAACAACGGCCTGCAGAACCTGCGCGGAACCCTTGCCATGGCACGCACCCAGGTTGTCGACAGCGCCACCAGCCAGTTTTTTATCAGCCTGGCCGACAACGATTTCCTGAACCACAAGGGGACGACTCCAAACGCCTACGGTTACGCCGTATTTGCACGGGTAACGGAGGGGATGGAGGTGGTCGATGCCATCGCTAAAGTCAGCACCGGCAATCAGGGACATCATCAGGATGTCCCTAAAGAGGCGGTCATTATTGAAAGCGTGACCATCGAGGAATAAGCTGTTGGCGGGGGAGTAACATCGGGTTTCTCCTCCGCTGCAGTTCTCTTTCGACAGAGATCCGCTGAAAATTCTCCGGCTGATCCTCCATCCGTGCTTTTCACTGCCACAAACAACTGCCTCATGCTATAACCCGCCTGAATCCGGATAACTGCTTGATGACGACACACAAAAACAGCTGCCGACTTCCAGCAGAGTGGGAACCGCAGGATGGTGTCCTGCTCGCCTGGCCGCACGCCGATTCCGACTGGCAACCGATACTGCCGGAAATCATTCCAGTTTATATTGAACTGATAAAGCAGATCAGCCGTTTTGAATTGGTGTTGCTAGCGTCTCCTGAACCCGACACAGTCAGAGCGACACTACAAAATGCCTCAGTTGATTTGAGCCGCATCCAATTTTATGAAATCCCCTGCAACGATACCTGGACGCGGGATTTCGGACCGATCTCTATCTATCGCGATGGCCAACCACAACTCATCGACTTCGGTTTTAACGGCTGGGGGCTCAAATTCGCGGCAGATCAGGACAATCAGGTCACCCGTCGTCTGCATGTTGCCGGGGCTTTTGCGGCCACGCCCAGGAAAACCAGTGGCCTGATCCTGGAGGGGGGCAGCATTGAAAGTGACGGCGCCGGGACAATTCTAACGACCAGCGAGTGCCTGCTCAACCCGAACCGCAACCCGCATATGGGTAAGCAGCAGCTTGAGGCCGCTTTGCAGGAATTGCTCGGCGGTGAACATTTCCTCTGGCTCGACCATGGCTACCTGGCCGGGGACGATACCGATTCGCATATCGACACCCTGGCGCGGCTCTGCCCGAACGGCACCATCGCCTATGTGCGTTGCGACGACCCACAGGACGAGCACTACCCGGCTCTGCAACGAATGGAGTCTCAACTCAGGTCGTTTCGTACCCGTTCCGGCCGCCCCTTTCGGCTCATC
This sequence comes from Desulfuromonadaceae bacterium, assembly GCA_013138655.1. Lineage (GTDB taxonomy): Bacteria > Desulfobacterota > Desulfuromonadia > Desulfuromonadales > Geopsychrobacteraceae > Malonomonas. The sequence continues at coordinate 25,086 of WTCI01000356.1, forward strand.
CCGCTCCCCTGGCCCAAGGCCCGCCATAACGAAGAGGATAGGCGACTTCCAGCGACCTACGCCAATTTCCTGATCATCAACCGGGCGGTGCTGGTGCCGACCTACAACGAGCCGGCTGACGCGGCGGCTCTGACAGCCATCGGCGAAGCCTTCCCCGGCCGCGAGATTGTCGGCATCGATTGTCGCCCGGTTATCCGGCAACATGGTTCACTGCACTGCATCAGCATGCAGATTCCTCAAGGAGTTCTGTCATGAGCATTCTCAAAGTCGGCCTGATCCAGCAAAGCTGCAGCGGCAACCGTCCTGTCAACATCGAAAAAAGCGTTGCGGGAATTCGCCGGGCGGCGGCGCGGGGCGCGGAACTGGTCGTGCTGCAGGAGCTGCACACCGGTCTCTATTTCTGCCAGACCGAAGCCACCGCGGCCTTCGATCTGGCCGAACCGATCCCCGGCCCCTCAAGCGCTGAATTCGGTGCCTTGGCCAAAGAGCTGGGGATTGTTCTGGTCGCCTCCCTATTCGAAAAACGCGCCGCCGGGCTCTACCACAACACTGCCGTGGTTCTGGAAAAGGATGGTTCAATTGCCGGAACGTACCGCAAGATGCACATCCCGGACGATCCCGGCTATTACGAGAAGTTTTACTTCACCCCGGGCGACCAGAACTTTGAACCGATCCAGACTTCGGTCGGTAAACTGGGCGTGCTGGTCTGCTGGGATCAGTGGTACCCGGAAGCGGCACGGCTGATGGCGCTGTCCGGAGCTGAGCTGTTGATCTACCCGACGGCGATCGGCTACGACCCGAACGACTGCGCCGAAGAGCAACAGCGCCAGTGCGAGGCCTGGGTCACGGTGCAACGCGGCCATGCCGTTGCCAACGGAACCCCGGTGATAACCGTCAACCGAGTCGGTTTCGAAGGCGATCCCAGCGGGACAACGGCCGGGATACGGTTCTGGGGGAACAGTTTTGTCGCCGGTTGCCAGGGGGAGCTGCTGGCTCGGGGGAGTACAACGGAGGAAGAGGTTCTGCTGGTCGATATCGATCGGCAGCGTAGCGAATCGGTTCGCCGAATCTGGCCGTTTCTGCGCGACCGACGGATCGATGCCTATCAGGATCTGCTCAAACGCTTCCGCGATTGATTCACGGTCAACGATAAAAAAAGGGGTGAACCGATCGGCTCACCCCTTTTTTATCTTGTCCTCAAATAGCTACTCAGATTCCGGCACGGGATTTAAGCGATTCGACAC
>WTCI01000355.1 GCA_013138655.1 Desulfuromonadaceae bacterium
TTTGGATACTCGGGATGGCTGAGAATCGACGGAATCGCCTTCTGCGGCAGGGTTGTGGAACAGACCTCAACCATCTTCGAATCGAGAATGCTCTGCAGATAGCGGGCAAACATCGGATCCTTATCAGCATTGTAGACTTCGATCCAGCCACAGCGTGAACCCGGCCAAGGTACTTCCTTGCTGATACCTTTCATGGCGATGGCCGGCAGATTGCCGATCAGGTCGGAGATCGGCTTAGTTGAGGTGCCGTTGTAACAAAGATTGTGATAGATCTCGTCACAAATCAGGAACAGATCGAATTCCTTACAAATAGCAATGATTTCTTTCAGGATCCGCTCAGGGTAAACCGCCCCGGTCGGATTGTCCGGGTTAATGATCAAAATCCCGGAAATGGCCGGGTTGTACTTGACCGACAGACGTAGGTCGTCCATGTCCGGGTACCAGTGGTTGTCCGGATCAAGCCTATACGTCAGCGGTTTCTGCCCGGCATGAGCGCCCTCGGCCGAAGAGTGGGTCGAATAGGTCGGGGAGGGGCCGATGACCCGCGACTCGCGACGCAGCAGACCGTAAACCTTCTGGATGGCATCCCCCAGCCCGTTAAAAAAGATGATGTCTTCCGCAGTGATCTGGGTCTTGCCGCGCTGATTGGTCTGGTTGGCCAGAAATTCGCGGGTTTCCAACACTCCCTTGGTCGCGCAATAGCCGTAGGAGCAGTCCGTCATCGCCAGGTCAGAGACGATCTTCTTGAGCCAACCTGGAATTTTTTCTCCCTTGGCGATCGGGTCACCGATATTCTCCATGTTCGTCTTGATCCCAAGCTTATTGAGCTTTTCTGCAATCTCGACGATGGCGCGAATTTCGTAGGTCAGCTCACCGGCACCGATATGGACAATATTATTACGCATCTTCTCCGCCTCTCCAATTAAAAAGGCCATGGACTTTTCTGTCCATGGCCTCGGTTAAATTCAGCTACCCGTGCAGCTCACCCCCAGGGGTGATGGACAGTCGTAAGGCGCGTGCTCGCCGCCTGAAACGCTCGTGCTGCCGCTGCTGCAATTTTCAGCATCATGTATACTCCTGCCCAGTAAAAGTTCGCCATTTGAACTATCACAGCAGTTACAACCATGTCAAATCATTTGGTGAATTTTTCTCTTCCGGGGATCTGGGGGTACCAGTATCAGTGCCTGAATTTCGCTATTGTTCGTCAGGGATCACGGGTCCAGAAAAGAAAAAAAGGCTCCCGACATAAACCTGTCGGGAGCCTTTTCAGGTCAGCTATGTTGAATCAGCCTATTTGTCCTCTTCAAACTGCATTGCTGCCATTTTTTTATACAGATCAAAACGTGCCGCAGTTTCCTTGGTTGCCTGGACCATGAGTTTGGCAGCCATTTCGGGCTGTGCTTTCTTCAGCACACGGAAACGGTTTTCGCCGTAAGCATAATCTTCAAAGCTGATACTCGGATCCTTGCTGTCGAGCTGCAGCGGATTTTTGCCTTCATCAGCCAAGCGGGGATCATAGCGGAACAGCGGCCAGTGACCGGAGTTCACCGCCTTCTTGCACTCATCTACTGCGGTGGTCATATCGATACCATGAGCGATGCAGTGGCTGTAAGCGAGAATGATGGAAGGACCATCATAGGCTTCAGCTTCGAGGAATGCCTTAACACACTGTGCAGGATTAGCCATGGAGACCTTGGCAACATAGATATTGCCGTAGGTCATGCAGAGCATGCCCAAGTCTTTCTTGCCCATGCGCTTACCACCGGCAGCAAACTGAGCTACCGCAGCAAGAGGGGTTGCCTTGGACGCTTGACCACCGGTGTTGGAGTACACCTCGGTATCAAGAACCAGAGCATTGACGTTGGCACCGGACGCCAGAACATGGTCAAGACCGCCATAGTCGATATCATAGGCCCAGCCGTCACCACCGACGACCCATACCGATTTTTCAACCAGGTAGTCGGCAACCGACAACAGTTGTTTAGACTCATTATCAGAACATTGCTCAAGGGCAGCCTTCAACTTAGCAATACGAGCACGTTGCTCTTCAATGCCCTGTTGGGTGCTTTGATCCGCTGTTTGGATATCCTTGACCAGGTTGGCATCCACAGAAGCGCTGCTCAATAGCTCCTGAGCGTACTCTTTAAATTTATCTACAGTCAGACGCATACCGAAACCAAACTCGGCATTATCCTCAAACAGGGAGTTGCTCCATGCCGGGCCAAGACCATCCTTACGGGTGGTCCAAGGGGTGGTGGGCAGATTACCGCTATAGATAGAGGAACAGCCGGTAGCGTTGGCGATCATGGCACGATCACCAAACAACTGGGACAGCAGCTTAACAAACGGGGTCTCACCACAACCCAAGCAGGCACCGGAGAACTCAAATGTTGGGGGCAGGAACTGGCTACCTTTAAGAGTAGACCGCTTGAACAGTTTCTCATCGGTCTCAGGCAGATCGAGGAAAAACTCCCAGTTCGCTGCTTCTTGCTCACGCAGCGGTACTTGTGGTTGCATGTTGATCGCCTTATGGCCCTCTTCCGTCTTGCTCTTGGCCGGGCAGTTATACACACATGCGCCACAACCGGTACAGTCTTCGGGAGCTGTTTGCAAAGTAAACTTCTTACCGGCCAATTCCTTGCCCTTGGCTTCTACCGACTTGAACGCTGCCGGTGCACCTTCGAGACATTCTGCATCATAGGCCTTCATGCGGATTGCAGCATGGGGGCAGACAAAAGAACAGATACCACACTGGATACACAGCTCTTCGTCCCATACCGGGATATGCACAGCAATGTTACGCTTTTCGTAACATGCAGTCGCCGTAGGGAAGGTACCGTCACAGGGCATGGCCGAGATCGGCAGTTTGTCGCCCTTGCCTTCGATAATGGCCGCAATGGTGGTCTTGACAAACGCCGGTGCATCACCTTCAATGGCTCCGTGGATACGCAGATCACCACCGACGGGACCAGCAGTTACCTCGTAGATATTCTCCAAGGCGCGATCGACCGCTTCCTGGTTCATGCTGACCACTTTTTCACCAGCCTTACCGTAAGACTTGACAATGGCACTTTTGATTTCGGCAAGGGCGGTATCCAGAGGAATAATACCGGAGATCTTGAAGAAGGCGGTCTGCATGATGACGTTGATGCGGGAACCGAGGCCGATCTCCTCACCGAGACTGATACCGTCGATCACATAAAACTTTAATTTCTTATCAACAATTTGTTGTTGAACTTCAACAGGAATCTGGTTCCAGACCTCATCTTTACTGTAAGGGCTGTTAAGCAGGAAGGTTGCTCCTTGCTTAGCGTTCTTCAGAATGTCGTATTTCTCAAGGAAAGAGAAGTTATGGCAGGCCAGAAAATCAGCACTGTCGATGAGGTAGGGAGATTTGATCTCCTGCTTACCAAAACGCAGATGACTGGTGGTCATGCTGCCCGCTTTTTTCGAATCGTAAACAAAATAGGCCTGAACTTTGTTATCGGTCGTCTCACCGATGATCTTGATCGAGTTTTTATTGGCACCAACGGTACCGTCAGAACCGAGACCGTAAAACATCGCGGCATAACCTTCAGATGGCACGTTAAAGCTCGGATCAAACGACAGGCTGTTGCCGGTAACATCATCTTCAATACCCACAACAAAGTGATTCTTCGGCGTAGCTGCAGCGAGATTATCAAACACCGATTGCGCCATGGCCGGGGTAAACTCGGAAGAGCCGAGACCAAAACGACCACCGACCACCTTCGGGTAGCCTTGACCTTGATACAGACCCTCTTCCATCGCTTCGCCAAGAGCAGTACGCACCAACTGATAGAGCGGCTCACCCAGAGAACCGGGCTCTTTCGTCCGATCCAAAACAGCAATGCTCTTCACCGATGCCGGCAACGCTTCAGCAAACGCTTTAAGCGGGAACGGCAGGAACAGACGCACCTTCAGCAGGCCGACTTTTTCCCCTTGAGCCACCTGGTATTCAACCAGCTCTTCCATGGTAGCGGCGCCGGAACCCATTATCACAACCACACGCTCGGCATCGGGGGCACCCACATAATCCACCAGCTTATACTGACGACCAACCAGCCCGGCCAATTTATCCATCTCAGCCTGAAGAACGTCAGGAATAGGCTCATAAAACTTGGTGACCGTCTCGCGCCCCTGGAAGTAAACATCCGGGTTCTGTGCCGTACCACGCAAAACAGGATGATCCGGCGACAATGCCCGTGCCTTATGCTCACGCACCAGATCGTCATCAATCATGGTACGGATGTCGTCCATGCTCAGCTCTTCAACTTTCTGAATCTCGTGGGAAGTCCGGAAGCCATCAAAGTAGTGCAGGAACGGAACACGAGTCCGCAGCGTCACCGACTGAGCCAGCAAAGCGAAATCCATAACCTCTTGTACGGTATTGGAACACAGCATCCCCCAACCACAGGCACGGCAGGACATAACATCCGAGTGGTCACCAAAAATCGACAATGCCTGAGCCGAAATCGCTCGCGCCGACACGTGGAAAACCGTCGAGGTCAGCTCACCGGCAATCTTGTACATATTGGGGATCATCAACAACAGACCCTGTGACGCGGTAAAGGTGGTGGTCAGCGCACCAGCCTGCAAAGCACCATGCACGGCACCGGCAGCACCGCCTTCAGATTGCATCTCCACAACCGTGGGGATAGTGCCCCAGATGTTCTTCACCCCCGCCGCACTCTTGGCATCGGCCATTTCACCCATGTCCGAAGACGGGGTGATCGGGTAAATCGCAACAACCTCGTTGGTCGCATGAGCGACATGGGCCACGGCAGTGTTGCCATCAATGTTAACCATCTTACGCGACATGTGTTCCTCCTTAAACAGTAAGTAAGTGTTTCCCAAAATCCCTATAAAGAGTTTCTATCGAACTGTTCCTCATTTACTATGCTCAAAGTTCCCGACGCCCGGCTACAGCCTGTTGTACAGTTCCCGCATCAATATATTCCAGATCACTTCCTGAAGGGATACCATGCGCCAAGCGGGTGACCCGTAGACCCTTTTCTTTGCAAAGTTTAGCAAGATACAGAGCCGTCGCTTCACCTTCGACCGTGAAGTTAGTGGCCAGCAGTATCTCGTCGATCTGCTCCGTTTCAAGACGCTGCAGCAGCTGTGAAATTTTCAGATCCTCGGGGCCGATGCCATCCAGCGGGGAGAGTGCTCCGTGCAAAACATGATATAAGCCACGGTAGGCGTGGCTGCGCTCAATCGCCAACAGGTCCTGCGGTTCCTGCACAATGCAGAGTCTCCGGCTGTCACGGGCCGGATCATTGCAAATCTGACAGGTCTCAGCTTCAGCGACATGAAAGCAACGGTTGCAAAAGCCGACTTTGCTTTTCATCTCCAGCAGTGCCGCCGCCAATGCCTCAACATCCCGTTGCGACGTTCGCAACAGGTGAAAAGCCAAACGGGCGGCTGTTTTGCTACCGATCCCCGGCAGCTTGCTCAATTCGGCCACTAAACGAGCAAATGACGGGAGCGACCCTAGCATGACTCCTCCCCTAAATTCAATAATTTAAAATATCGTTCTATTTTTTTAACATCACTTAAAAAATAAAATTTCCCCAAAATAATTGGGGGCAACTTCTGGCCAATTGGTCAGACCAAAAAAAATCTTACCACGCGCTCGAAAAAACTTCAACCCACTTAATCGTATACCGGTCGACTGAAAAAGCGAGTGATGCTGGAAAAAAATCCCCGCCGGCAACAATGCCACCTGCGGGGATCGCAGAACAAAAGCAGTTTTTCACTAAAACATTCCGGGGATATTCATACCACCGGTGACCTTGCTCATCTCCTGCTTGATCATCTCCTGACTCTGCTTGATCGCCTCATTGACCGCAGCCAAAACCAGATCCTGCAACATTTCTACATCTTCCGGATCAACCACGTCCTTCTCGATCGTCAGGCTGAGTAATTCCTGCTTACCATTCACCCGTGCGGCAACCATGCCGCCACCGGCTGTTGCTTCGACTTCTTTACTTTCCAGCTCCTGTTGCACCCGGGCAATTTTTGCCTGCATCTGCTGGGCCTGCTTCATGATGTTGCCAAGTCCTTTTGCCATCTTTTCCTCCAGATTATTTTATAGTTGGAAGCCACCGGCCGGTTTTTTTTGTCAAACAAAACCCTTGTCGATCGGTCTGATCTCTTCGATGTTTCCGCCAAATATCTCAAGCGCTGATCTCACCATCGGATGTTCTTCGGCGTTCTGCTTTAACTTCTTCTGACGATCGGTCTCCTCTTGCGCCTTTGTCTGATGCAATGAAGGCGGTGCCTTCGCTTCATCTTGAACCTTTTCAACCTCAACCCGAACTGCAGCAGAATAGTACTCCGCCGCCAACTCTTCAATCGAGTGCCGCATCTCAGAATCGGTCAAGGAGAAATATCTAGCCGGCATACCAATCCGCAACCGGGGCAATTCCAGCAGCAAAAGGCTTGACTGCTCAAGCAGAGAGGCAATGCGCGGTCGACGGCGCTCCTTGACAAAATCGACCAGCCCCGCCCAACTCTTGTCACCGGCTGCAACAGACGGAGCTTCCGGCTTTTTTTCCTCTGCCTCCGACGGTGGTGGCGGCACATCTGCCGCCGGCTGACGCGAACAGGCAGCCGGAGCGGCGACCGGTGGGCTCGGCAACCCACCGGTCGCCAAACGCCGTTCGAGTGCCTCCAACTTCTTCACCAAACTGGCCACATCGATCCCGGGCGGCAAGCTGGCCAGCTTGACCAGCACCATCTCTAAAGTCAGCCGCGGATAGCTGGAAACCGCCAAATCAGCTTCGGTACGAATTAATGTCGACAGCAATCGCTGCAGATCTTCCAGGTTGGCCGGTGCGGCCAAAGTCCGTAAATCCCGGAGTTCATTTTCACTGTAATCGAGCAGTTCACCCGGCTGATCGGCCACCTTAAGAACCACCAGTGCCCTCACCAGCTCAACCAGTTGCTGGCAGAACTGGCGGAAAGAGTGGCCATGCTCATCAACTTTCTGCACCAGTGCCAGAGCCTGGCGAGCGTCACGTTCCAGAATCGCTTCTATGCTGTCGAGCAGAATCCGCCGACTGACCAGCCCGAGCAGACTCTGCAGATCCTCATCAGC
>WTCI01000336.1 GCA_013138655.1 Desulfuromonadaceae bacterium
CAAGCTCCTTCCACAAGTTCCCGTCGAGCGACCGGAAGTTGTAACAACAGGTCAGCGGCAGCCATTCCTGCGACCCCCTGCTTTGCTGAAACCAATTCGGCAGCTCGCCCATGCAGCCATGCGGCCAATACCGCAGCGGCAAAGGGATCAGATCCCTGCGCCAGCAGACCACCAATCAAGCCGGCGAGGACATCTCCGCTCCCGCCACTGGCCAACCCGTCATTACCACTGTTGTTGATCCGCACCCGGCCATCCGGAGCAGCGATCACTGTCCGAGCACCTTTAAGCAACAAAACAACCCCATATTCAGCAGCGAAATCTGTCGCGACCCGATAGCGATCAGCTTCGATTTCGGCAACACTCAAATCGGAAAGTCGTGACATCTCCCCCGGGTGCGGCGTCAAAATAAACGGCTTTCCGCGGTGCTGCTTGAGCAGAGCAGTTTGACCCGCCAACAGATTTAAGCCGTCGGCATCAATGACCAGAGGACAGTCAGCGTTCTGGACCAACCAGGCGAGCAACTCCACCAGATCCCTGTTTTGTCCCAACCCGGGGCCAACCACAAAAGCTTGCCGACCCGTCAACAATTCCGCTATTTGCGGTTGCGCCTGTTTGCTGAGAAGACCATCAACGTCGACCAGCGGACAGGTCATCGCTTCGGTCAGCTTGACTTCCAGAATATCATGAACCGAGGCCGGGGTGGCAACTGTCACCAAACCACAACCGCTGCGCACGGCCGCATTACCAGCCAGTGCAGCCGCTCCGGTTTTCCCCATCGATCCGGCCAGAACCAGCAGATGCCCGAAACAACCCTTGTGACCCTGCTGCGGGCGGTCCGGCAGCAAACCAGCGGCCTCTTCGGCACCGACCAGCGCCACATCACTGGCAAGACCAGCTCGACCAGTCTCAGGAATACCGATATCGACCACTTCGACGCAGCCGGCACAGGCCGCCCCGGGATGACTGCCATGACCAATCTTGGCATGATCGAAGGTAACCGTCAGGGCCGCCTGTACAGCTGATCCGCAGATCCGACCCGTGGAAGCATCGACACCGGACGGGATATCGACGGAACAAACGGGAACGCCCGTACTGTTTATAATCTCAATCGCTTCGGCGTAAAGGCCGCGCACTTCTGACTTCAGCCCGGTACCCAGCAGAGCGTCGATAATGATCGCCGGTGCAACCGCTGCAACACTGCTGCGCAACTGGCGCACATCGGCAACGTAGGTGACCGGCTGTTCAAGCTGTTGCAGAATGTTGAGCATCACCGCCGCGTCGCCGACAATGTCAGACTCTTTTCCCAGGATCAACGTCTGCACCTGCCAGCCGTGATCAGCAAGAAGCCGCGCCATCACATAGCCGTCACCGCCATTGTTCCCCTTCCCCGCCACTACCAGCAAGGGCCCGGGGAAATACTCGCCAAACTCACGGCTGAAAACCTCGCTGGTCGCCCGCCCGGCATTCTCCATCAGAACCACACCGGGAATCCCGAGCTGTTCGATCGCCTGCCGGTCAATTGCCTGCATTTCTTCTACCTGAATCAGTCGCATCAAGACTCCAGAATAACCGTCGCTACGGCGTAATCGCCATCATGGGAATAACTGAGATGGCTTGCCTTAACTGCCCGTTCCAGCAACATTTCCGCGGCACGACCCGACAACTGTAACGAAGGGCAACCCAGCTGATCACGCACCACGACCACCTGTTGCCAGGCAAGGCCATCTCGCAAACCGGTCCCCAGTGCCTTCAGGAAAGCCTCCTTGGCAGCGAAGCGGGCCGCCAGGTGCGGGGCCGGATCTTTCATTTTCAATGCATACTGCAGTTCTTCTGCCGAAAAAACCCTCTTCAGGATCTTGTTTCCCGGGTCGAGAAATTTACGAAAGCGCTCAACTCGGGCCAGGTCGGTCCCGATCCCGACAATCGCCACACGGTTAACCTTTCAACAGTTCCAGCATTTCACGCACCGCCCGCTCCATACCGACCAGAGCTGCGCGAGCCACGATACTATGCCCGATATTGAACTCCTCAATTCCTTTGAGAGCAACCACCGGGCCGATATTACGGTAGTTGAGACCATGTCCGGCATTGACACCAAGCCCCAATTTACGCGCCGCACTGATGGCCAGTTCAATCCGTCGTAACTGCTCCCGTCGATCGACGTCTGCACGCGTTTCGCAATAGCTGCCGGTATGAATTTCAATATAGTCGGCACCGACCTTGTAGCTGGTCTTAATCTGTTCAAGATCCGGTTCCACAAACAGGCTGACAACAATCCCTGCCTGTTTCAGCAGAACAATTTTCTGTTTCAGGGTCGCACGCAGCAGATTAACATCCAAACCACCCTCAGTGGTCAACTCATGACGTCCTTCCGGCACCAACGTTACGGCGTCCGGGAGAATCTTTAACGCCATGGCGATCATTTCATCAGTCAACGCCATCTCCAGGTTCAGCCGGGTCTTGATGGTCTTCCGTAACAGTTCAACATCCCGATCCTGAATATGGCGACGATCTTCCCGCAAGTGCACAGTGATCCCATGAGCACCTGCGAATTCCGCCAACATGGCGGCCGCAACCGGATCGGGTTCATCAATCCCCCGTGCCTGACGAATGGTGGCGATATGGTCTACATTGACCCCAAGTTTTGCCAAAATTCCAACTCCTTTATCCAGAAGGCTGTCGGACCATTCAAGCCGTTCTAATATTTGTCGGTGACAGGTTAAGCTCCGAGATGCTCCCTGACCGCCTCGGCAACACTATCAGCCAGCTCGGTGATCCGCAACTGATCCTCGCCCTCGATCATCACCCGCAGTAGCGGCTCTGTTCCGGAGTAGCGGACCAGCACCCGGCCTTTTCCGGACAGCTCCGCCTCAACCTCATCGATCACTTTTTTAATCGGCGCAATATCGGCAAGAGCGGCTTTTTTCCGCACGCGAACGTTCACTAACACCTGGGGCAGTGAAGTCATCACCTTGGCCAGTTCCGAGAGATGTTGACCCGTGCGTTGAATGATTGCCAGCACCTGCAATGCTGAAAGAATACCGTCCCCGGTACTGCTATGATCAAGGAAGATCATATGTCCGGACTGCTCACCTCCAAGGGTGTAACCTTCTTTGCGCATCTCCTCGACAACATAACGATCACCGACAGCAGTCCTGACCACCTTGCCTCCAGCCTGCTGCATGGCGATATCGAGCCCCATATTGCTCATTACCGTTGCAACCACCGTGTTTTTTGCCAGTTGCCCGGACTTAATCATCTCGCTTCCGCAGATCGCCAAGATGTGATCACCATCGACCTCATCTCCCTTTTCGTCGACAAAAATCACCCGGTCAGCATCACCGTCGAGGGCGATACCGAGATCGGCGCGGTATTCACGCACCTTCTCCGCCATAACCTCCGGATGGAGCGACCCGCAACCGTCATTGATGTTCAGACCGTTCGGCTTAACCCCGAGCGGAATAACCTCTGCCCCCAATTCTGTCAAGACCGCCGGGGCCACTTTGTATCCTGCTCCATGAGCACAATCGAGGACAATCCGCAGTCCCTGTAAGTCGAGATCTCGCGGAAAACTGTTTTTCAGATAAACCACATAACGGCCGATAGCATCATCGATCCGATAGGCCTTACCGACATCGTCCGCGATCGGCCGCAGCTCATCGAGCCGGTTGTTGAGAATCAGATCCTCAATTCTCAACTCCAAATCATCCGGAAGCTTGAACCCGTCGCTGGAAAAGAATTTGATGCCGTTGTCTTGATAGGGGTTGTGCGAGGCACTGATCACCACTCCGGCATCCGCACGCATCGACGTGGTAATAAAAGCAATACCAGGGGTTGGCAAGGGCCCAACCAGGAGGACATCGACCCCCATGGAACAGATCCCGGCAACCAAGGCATTTTCAATCATATATCCGGACAAACGCGTATCCTTGCCGATCACCACCCGATGGCGACGGCTGGCATTTTTTTTAAAAACATAAGCCACGGCACGCCCCAGGTGCATCGCCATTTCAATCGTCATCGGTTCAATATTGGCGACACCACGCACCCCATCGGTGCCGAATAGTTTTTTCTCCATCAGTTTTTATCCCCTTCCACCACTATTCTCCCCTCGGTTGATCCTCAGACCCCTCAACCGTACCGGGAGCAGCTTCTACAGCTTGA
>WTCI01000009.1 GCA_013138655.1 Desulfuromonadaceae bacterium
ATACAGAGAATAATCCCCGAGAGAAATTTTGCCGGAATCTCCCGAAATGCAGCCCGCCCGTAACTGATCTCACTGCCGTCACAGCGAATCACCTTGATGCGCAGTGCCATCTTGCCCGGGGTTTGGCCACCGTGGCCGGTAAAAATAACATAATAGGCAAAGCTGAGAGCGTAGCCGAACAGCTGAACCAGCACCAGCAGCGTGCCGGTCTGATTTTCTCCGCCGGTTGCTGCCATGAAACCTGCCGTTGTTAACAACAAGCCGAGGATAAATTGTAAAGAAAAGACCAGGGCTCCATCGATCAGGGCTGCCACCAGGCGCATCCAGAACCCGGCTTTCGGCCGGGCGTCAATTACCGCTTGGTTCGGCCTGTCTGCTGCTTGCGAAAGCTCAGACTCGGCCTGGGTAACAACCTCTTCAATCACAGCTTCGGCTGACTCAGATTGTGGCAGGTCAAAGCCCTCCTTGCAGCGGGGGCAAGTCGCCCTGGTCGCATCCGATGGCAGTATGGCCGGATCGATCTGTTTGCTGTAGTTGCAGCTGGGACAGGTGAGCTGCATTTGTCTCAGCGCGCCATCATGGTGGCCATGATCGCTTTCTGCACGTGCAGGCGATTTTCCGCTTCATCAAAGATAATCGAGTGCGGTCCTTCGATCACTTCGTCGGTAATCTCTTCGTCACGGTGCGCCGGTAGACAGTGCATCACCACGCTCTGCGGGGCGGCCAGCTTGACCAACTCACTGTTGATCTGAAAACCGGCAAAGGCCTTTTCCCGTTCCTGCTGCTCTTCTTCCTGCCCCATGCTGGCCCAGACGTCGGTATTGAGGACGTCGGCCCCTGCTGCAGCTTCTTGCGGATCGTTGCTGAAAATCAGCTTGGCGCCAGCCTTTTCGGCCTGGCTTATCACCTCGGCGTTTGCTTCGTAGCCCTTGGGAGTCGCGACCCGCAGTTCAAATCCGAAGACGGCAGCGGCGTTGATCCAGCTGTTGGCCATGTTGTTGCCGTCACCGATCCAGCAGTATTTGAGGTTGCGATAGTCTTTTTTGTGTTCGCTGACGGTGAACAGGTCGGCCATCAACTGGCAGGGATGGTACAGGTCGGTCAAACCGTTAATGACCGGGACGTAGCACTGCTCGGCAAATTCTTCGATCGCAGCCTGCGAGTAAGTTCGGATCATGATGCCGTCACAATAGCGGGCCATCACCCGAGCGGTGTCTTTGATCGGTTCCCCGCGGCCCATCTGGGTTGTTCCGGAATGGAGAAAGAGGGCATGGCCGCCAAGCTGGAACATGCTGACCTCGAAAGAGACCCGGGTCCGGGTCGAACTCTTTTCGAACAGCATCCCCAGGGTTTGCCCTTCGAGCAGTTTATGCGGGGTTCCTTCTTTCTGTTTTTCTTTCAACTCTCTGGTTAAATCGAAGATCTTTTCCAGATCTTCCAGGGTCCAGTCGGAAAGGCAGAGGAAGTCTTTAGTCATTATTTTTCTCCCGGTATTCAATTAAAATTCCGTCAAGGATGTCGAGCATCTGGTCGATTTCATCCCGGCTGACCGTCAACGGCGGCAAAAACCGCAGGACTTTGCCGACGGTACAGTTGATCAGCAGGCCACGTTCAAGAGCGGTTTTGACCATTTCGCCCCCGTCGATGGAGAGCTCCATGCCGAGAATCAGACCGCGGCCGCGCACCTCGATGATGAAATCGTATTTTTCTTTGAGTGTTTCCAGCTGTTGGCGCAGGTAGTCACCCATGGTCACGCAGTTGTCCAGCACCCCGTCCTCGATCAGTACCCGCATCGCTGCCAAACCGGCTGCCGCCATCAAGGGGTTGCCGCCGAAGGTCGAACCGTGGGTGCCGGGGCCGAGGGTTTCGGCATATTGTTCCCGGGCGATCATGGCGCCGATCGGCGGTCCGCCGGCCAATGCCTTGGCCAGGGTCATGATGTCCGGCTCGACATTGTCGTGCTGATAGGCGAACAGGGAGCCGGTTCGGCCGCAGCCGACCTGGACTTCGTCAAAGACCAGCAGCAACCCTTTTTCGTCACAAAGTTCGCGGACCGCTTGCAGATAACCGGCCGGTGGGACATTGACGCCGCCTTCACCTTGGACCGGCTCAAGCATGATGGCGCAGGTGTTGGGATTGATCGCCGTGCGCAGGGCCTGGATGTTGCCGAAGGGGACATACTTGAAACCGGGAACCATCGGTGCAAAGCCGGCCCTGACCTTTTCCTGGCCGGTGGCACTGATGGTGCCGAGGGTGCGGCCGTGGAAGGAGGCCAGCGCGGTAATCACCTCGAAGCGGTTGACACCGTGTTTTTCAGCACTGTGTTTGCGCACCAGTTTCATTGCGGCTTCGTTCGCCTCCGCGCCGGAGTTGCAGAAGAAGACCCGATCGCCGAAGGAATGTCGGCAGAGCAGCTCTGCCAGTTCAATCTGTTGCGGGATATGGTAGAAATTGGAGCAGTGCAGCAGCTTACCCGCCTGTTCCTGCAATGCGGCGACCACCTTTGGATGACAATGCCCCAAGCTATTGACGGCGACGCCGGCAAGAAAGTCGAGATATTTTTTGCCGTCGACATCGGTTAGCCAGCAACCTTCACCACTTGCGGCAACCAGCGGATAGCGACCATAGGTCTTGGCGACGCAGGTCAGACCCCGCTCAATCCAGTGTTTTGAAGCGCTCATTTTTTGAACCTCGCTATGACCGTGCCGATCCCCTTGTCGGTGAATATTTCGAGCAGGCAGGCGTGTTCCATTCGGCCATCGACAATATGGGTTTTGGTCACCCCCTCTGCAACCGCGTCGACGCAACAGTTGGCTTTGGGGATCATGCCGCCGGAGATCGTTCCGTCGTTGATCAGGTCGGGAACCCGTTGCACATCAATCGTTGAAATCAGCTTTCCCTGCTGGTCTTTGACCCCTTCGATATCGGTCAGCAGGATCAGCTTCTCCGCCTGTAGCGCTCCGGCGATTTTTCCGGCGACCAGGTCAGCGTTGATGTTATAGGTTCCGCCATTCAAGCCGATCCCGATCGGCGCGATGACCGGGATGAAGTTGTTCTCTTCCAGAGCATTGATGATTTTCGGGTTCACCCTTTCGACCTCGCCGACCATGCCGATATCGATGATCTCCGGGGTCAGGGTGTCGGGGTTGATTGCGGTCATTTCCAGTTTGCGGGCCTGGATCAGGTCGCCGTCCTTCCCGGTCAGGCCGACCGCATTGCCACCGTGGCGATTGATGTTGGCAACAATCTCCTTGTTGACCTTCCCGCCGAGCACCATTTCGACCACATCCATGGTGGCGCTGTCGGTCACGCGCATCCCCTGTACGAAACGGCTTTCAATCTTCATCGCTTCAAGCACTTTGCCGATCTGTGGGCCGCCGCCGTGGACCACCACCGGATTCATGCCGATATATTTCATCAAGATGATGTCGCGGGCGAAGCTCTCTTTCAGCCGTTCTTCGACCATGGCGTTGCCGCCATATTTGATCACGATGGTTTTGCCGGAGAAATTCTTGATCCACGGCAGGGCTTCTATCAGTACCTTAGCTTTTTCGATCAGTTTTTCCATTGATCTTTCCACTGTAGGGGCGCTGCTTGCCGCGCCCTTCGTATTATTAGCACAAACCGGGCGCGGCAAGCAGCACCCCTACATTATAGAATGTAACGGGACAGATCTTCGTCTTGGGTGATGTCGGCTAAGCATCGTCGGACTTCTTCTTCGTCAATCTTGACCTGCTGCTCAGTCAACTCCGGCGCACTGAAGGACAGCTCTTCGAGCAGCTTTTCCATGATGGTATACAGGCGTCGGGCACCGATATCTTCGGTGCGATCATTGACCGATTTGGCCATCCGGGCGATCTCGTGGATTGACTCGTCGCTGAATTCAAGTTCGATTGTTTCGGTTTTCATCAGTTCCCGGTACTGGCGGATCAGGGCGTTTTTCGGCTCAGTGAGGATGCGGTAAAACTCCTCTTCGCCAAGACTGCTCAACTCGACCCGAATCGGGAAACGTCCCTGAAGTTCCGGGATCAGGTCGGATGGTTTGCTGACATGAAAGGCCCCGGCGGCAATGAACAATACGTGATCGGTCTTTACCGGGCCGTGCTTGGTGTTGACCGTGCTTCCTTCAACGATCGGCAGGATGTCACGCTGGACCCCTTCGCGGGAAACTTCCGGGCCACCCACCCCTTCACGGCTGGCAATTTTGTCGATCTCGTCGATAAAGATGATACCGGTCTGCTCGGTCCGCTCGCGGGCCAAGGTGGTGACATTTTCCATGTCGACCAGTTTTTCCGCTTCGCTCTCGATGAGCGTCTCGCGCGCCTCACTGACCTTGATCCGCTTACGCTTGGTTTTTTTCGGGAACATGCTGCCGAACATCTCCTGGATGTTCATTCCCATATCCTCATTCCCCTGCGGGGTGAAAATGCCCATCGACGGCATGCCGCTGACCTCGGTTTCCAGTTCGACGAAGCGCTCGTCCAGTTCGCCCATGCGCAGCAGTTTGCGGAGCTTGTCACGGGTGTGCTGTTGCTGTTCCAGCTTATCGGGGGAGTGGTCAGCATCGCCGGGCAGCAGCGTGTCGAGGAGTCTTTCCTCAGCGTTGGCCTCGGCTTTGACGCGTATCTTTTTCGCTTCCTCTTCCTTGACCATGATGATGGCCAGTTCCAGAAGGTCGCGCACCATGCTTTCAACATCGCGACCGACATAGCCGACCTCGGTAAACTTGCTTGCCTCGACCTTGATAAAGGGGGCTTGAGCCAGCTTGGCGAGACGTCGGGCGATCTCGGTTTTACCGACCCCGGTCGGGCCGATCATGATGATGTTTTTCGGCACGATTTCGTCTCGCAGATCACTTTGCACCTGCTGCCGTCGCCAGCGATTGCGCAGGGCGACTGCCACGGCGCGTTTGGCATCGTGCTGGCCGATGATATAACGATCCAGTTCGGAAACGATCTCTCTGGGGGTAAAATTGGTCACTTCAGAACCTCAACAGAAATATTGTCGTTGGTGTAGATGCAGATTTCCGCAGCTATCCGCAGAGCCTCGGTGGCAATTTTTTCCGCATCCAGCTCAGAATGGGCCAGCATGGCCCGCGCTGCTGCCTGGGCAAAACTGCCGCCGGAACCGATGGCGGTGACACCGTCATCCGATTCGATTACATCTCCGGCACCGGAAATCACCAGCGAGACATCTTTGTCAGCGACGATCAGCAATGCTTCGAGGCGGCGCAGAACCCGGTCGGTGCGCCAGTCCTTGGCCAGGGCCACAGCGGCACGTGGCAGGTTGCCGTGAAACTCCTGCAGCTTGATTTCAAATTTTTCGAACAGGGTGAAAGCATCGGCGGTACTGCCGGCAAACCCGGCCAGAACCTGATCCTGAAGAAGCCAGCGGATTTTACGGGCGCCGTGTTTCATCACGGTGTTGCCGAGGCTGACCTGACCGTCACCAGCCAGGGCGACTTCTGCCCCCCGTCGTACGCAGCAGATCGTGGTTCCTTTAAACATCAATTTCCTCCTGAGAAAACCGCTCAATCATCAAAATGACGAAAGACGAAATATAGCACATAAAAGTTACGGAAAAAAAGGGCTTAGGAGCG
>WTCI01000317.1 GCA_013138655.1 Desulfuromonadaceae bacterium
CGCTGCAAGCGACGCCGCAGCACTTCGTCCAACGAGGCGTAATCATCAGGACCAAGCACAGTTTTTATTTTAAAGCGACGGTATTCGGCAATGGCCGGTTCAGCGTCAACCACCACCGCCATACTGCCAACCGCATGGGCTCCCTGCACATTGGAAATATCGAAGCATTCAATACGCCGGGGCAGCACCGGCAAGTGGAATTTCCCCTGCAGCTCTTCGAGCAACTGTGCGCGAGCCTCGCGCCGACTGCCCCGTTGACGAAAAGCTTCGCGCGCATTACGTTGCGCCAGGCGGCAGAGGCGAAGCTTTTCGCCCCGCTGCGGAGCCAGCAGCTGAACCTTCCTGCCGCGTTTTTCACTCAGCCAGTCAGCCAGCAGCTCGGCATTCTCCAAGGGTTCAGGAAGTAACAACTGGTCTGGAATGATCACCTCACGCGAATAATACTGCTGTAAAAACCCGGAGAGCAGTTCCTGCCAATCAAAGGTCCATTCCAGCGGATAGCTACGCCGACCGATCAGCTGACCCTGGCGGATAAATAACAGCACCACCTCGACGTCCCCCCCTGCACGGTGAATTCCGATAACATCCTGGTTGCCGCCGCCATAGTCGGTCACTTTCTGCTTTTCGATACTTTTCCTGATGGCGTTGATCTGATTTCGCAAGCGTGCCGCGTCTTCATATCGCAGCTCCGCCGAGGCCGCTTGCATCTGCCCTTTTAACAGACCGATGACATGTGCTTCGCGCCCTTCGAGCAGATCGATAACCCCGTCGACAAGTTTTCGATATGCGGCTTCGCCAATCTTTCCTTGACATGGAGCGCTGCACTGGCCGATCTGATAAAACAGACAAGGTCGGCCCCGCTTGCGGCAACGTTCCATTGAAGAATGTCGCAACGGAAAAATCCGGTAGATTTCCTTGAGGGTCTCGCGAATCGCCGCAGCCGAAGAATAGGGGCCGAAATAACGGGCACCGTCATTCTTGACCCGTCGCACAATCTGCAGTGCGGGGAACGTTTCATTCAGGTCGATGCGCACCGAAACGTAGGTTTTGTCATCACGCAATTCGATATTGTAGCGCGGCCGATGTTTCTTGATCAGGGTATTTTCCAGCAGCAGAGCTTCCTTCTCGGTATCGGTGACAATCACCTCGATCCGTTGCACCTTCTCCATCAGCAACGGAATGTGCAGACGACCGTCGCCACCAGCGGAGAAATAGCTACGCAGCCGATTGCGCAAATGTTTCGCCTTACCGACATAGAGGATTTCCTCCCCTGCTCCGTACATCTGGTAAACACCCGGCTCGGCAGGATACCTGTTGAGGTCGATGGATAACATCTGTCTAGCATAATAAAGATCGCTTGGCGGATAAAGGACTCTTTCCTCCGCAAGCTTTTTGGCTGGTACTCAGCTATCATATCGGTATAATAGGATTTTTAATACATACCCTGCAGCCTGAGCCAAATGACCGGTTGCTATTCAAGAGGAACCACTGTGAATCCATTCTGGAGCAATATTTTCCGCGGATCCGGGTATGAAGACACCCTGGCCTATTTCCTCAGCACCGTCCCGGTTTTCAGCAAGCTGAAAAAGCGCGAACTGAATTTTCTCGAAACGATCGTCCATGTCCGCAACTACCAGAAAGATGAAGTGATTTTTGAAGAGGGGGATATCGGCTCGGGGATGTATGCAATCCGTTCCGGTCAGGTCGTCATTTACACACGTGACGAACATGACCGGGAAACCGAAGAGACAGTTCTCGAATCGGGAGACTTTTTCGGCGAGGTCGCTTTAACCGCCTCGCGACCTCGCATTGCTTCAGCCCGCACCACGGAACAGACCGTATTGGTCGGCCTGTTCCGCTCCGACATGCTGGAAGCTGTCCGCAAACACCCGGCCGGCGCGGCAAATATTTTACTCGGGCTCACCCGGGTGATCAGCGACCGTTTGCACCACAGCCAGATACTGATTCACGAATTAAAACGCCAGCAAACCGGTTCTGACCGGGAACATAACCAGTCATGACCGATCAGAGCGGTCTCAGCCGCGCCCAGGTTTTCCTGCTCTATTTTGTCCTGACGGCGGCCATTGCCTCCGGAATTGCCATCTTTTCCTCGGCATCAACCATCACTGAAATGCTGCAGACAGCAACCGACGGGCTGTTCCTGCCGATCCTGCTGTCACTGATCGCGGCCTTCCTGCTTGACCCGCTGGTGCAATTTTTCGAAGGGGAAAAGATCGGTCGAACCGGGAGTATCTTCATTGTTTATTTCCTGATTTCGATGCTGATCCTGCTGCTGCTGTTATCGATCGGATCACCAAACTGGGAAGGGATGATGCAAGCCCTCAAAGCCGACTTCCCACGCTATTTCGGTCGTGCCATTGAGTACCTCAACGGCTTGCTGATGAAGGCCCAGGAACATTTTCCCTTCGTCAAAGACTATGATCTGCCGGAGAAAATGCGCCAATCGGCCGAGACTTTCCTCGGCCTGATTCTCATCCATACACCTAAATCGGCCATGCGGATCGGCAGTCTGTTCCTGCTGGTCCCGCTCTTTTCCTTCTTTTTTCTGCGCGACAGTCGGCGGCTCATGCGTGGCCTGATTTCCCTGACACCGAACCGCTACTTCGAGATGGTGCTCGACATCTACGATCATGTCAGCTGGCAGCTGACACATTTTATCCGCGGGAGAATCCTCGAAGCCCTGATCATCGGCATCGTTGTCTGGATGGGGCTCTCCCTCACCGACATTCGCTACGCCCCGATCCTCGGGGTGGTTGCCGGGGTCACCAACCTGGTTCCCTATATCGGCCCGATTATCGGCATGATCCCCGGCCTGCTGATCGCCCTGGTCGACCTGGGAATGGGAGGGCAATTCTGGTGGATTCTCTGTGTCTACCTGTTGATTGCCCAGGTCATTCTCGACAACTTCATCCTCATCCCGATTCTCATTTCACGGGTCTCAAACCTGCATCCCCTGCTGGTCATTCTCGCCATTGTCATGGGCGGCAAACTCTACGGGGTCCTGGGAATGATCATCGGTGTGCCGATCGTCAGCATTATCAACATCATTATTCTTGAGATTCGTCAGTATCGCCGCACCTTCAGTCCGCACACGCAGATCATCAGCGAAAGGAATAAAGTCACCTGACCATGCCTGATCCGCAACTCCTCAGTCATGTCCTAGATCTGACCCGCCGGGTCGGTCACTACCAGATGAGCAGATTCCGCAGCCTGTTGCCGAGCGGCAAAAGCTCCTACCGATCATCGCAAAACACTACTGAAAATCCCATTCGCTGAAAGCACCTCGTTCCGCTGACCAAGAATTCCGTGATTTCGCGGTCTTTTTTTTAGAATATCTCCATATCACCAGTTGTAAAATAATTAAATCTTCATTATACTTGCGTAATAAGCAGGCCTTAGTACATCTTCATACCGTAGAGACATCGGGCACAATTCATGCTTGACTCAAGCGTGCCCCTTGGCTCAAAGCAGACATAAAGGAGCGATCATGGCCAAAATTCTTATTGCTGAAGACAGCGAAACAGAACTTCTTTTTCTCCAGGAAATCCTCAAGTCAACACCCTACGAAATCACCACGACACGTGATGGTAAGGAGGCTGAAGCAGTCGCCCACAGAGAGCCGTTCGACCTGATTATTCTCGATGTGATCATGCCGGAAAAGAACGGGTTTCAGGTCTGCAGATCGCTGAAAACCGATCCGAACTTCAAAAACATCCCGATCATCCTGCTGACTTCAAAATCGGAGGCCGGCGATAAGTTCTGGGGCAAAAAACAGGGTGCAGACGCCTATATCACTAAACCCTATGATCCGATGGCATTGCTACTGGAGATAAAAAAGCAGCTGGGAGGAATTTAAATGACCTTGGTGGAAGCTTTCAGCCAGCATCTCGTCAAGGGACAACAGGGACAACTGGTCATAAAACTGGCCGGGGATATCCACCTGTGCAAAATTCTTATTGAGAATGGCGAGGCGGTGCATATTTCTCATGGCCGCCTGGCGCCCGAGCAGATCATTGCGGCACTAACAGCCAAAACAGTGGAATGGATCAATTTTATCGCGGGCTACCCGGTGCGCAAAAAGCTCGACTATCCACTCCATCAGCAACTGCTGGCAACTTTCGGCAACTCTGCGCTCCCCCCTCCGGCAGCAGCGGCTCCCGTATCGCCAACAGCCGTCCCTGAACAAGTCAAACCGGTTTCCGTCGGGGGTGGTGACGAAATTTCCGCGGACAGGGTCAACCTCGTGATCGACGGGTTTATCGATTTGGTCGGCCCGATCGGCACAATTCTCGCCGAGCAGGCAGCCACGGCAATGAATTACACCCTGGGAAAACCGATTCAGAAGCCGTTCTTCGACGCTTTTGTTCTAGCCTTGGCGAAAGAGGTCCTGGAAACTGACCGCAGCGATTTTATCGAACGATTCACAATTTAATTTTTATGCAAGATCAAGACAATCAAGCTGTTGTGCGTAGGCGTAGCGATCTACACCTCCGCACAAGCAAACGCGCAACTTAACGCTGAGATTGTGGAAAAGGGACGTTTCCGGATGGAAACTAATCCATTCCCCGGTCGAAAAAAACAGGAGTTGGTAATATGCTGAAAAATATGAGTATCCGCAAGAGGATCATGGTTATCCTCGCTGTCGTTTATATCTTTTCCATGGTTGCCGTTATAGGGATCGGTTATTCCCTGCTGCAACGGGACACCGAACGCGAAGCGGCGGAAAAAACGGAGCTGTTCATTTCATCGATGCTGGCCAACCAGCAATATATGGCAAAGTTCGTCCGTCCGGACTTGAAAGAATTGACCAAAGATGTCTATTTTCCTGAAGCATCGGTTGGTGCCGTCATGCTGGTTAAAACAGCAAAGCTGCTCCAAGAGCAGTATCCGGAATACATTCTCCGGGTGAGTTCGCCCAACCCACTGAACCAGGAGAATCTGTCGACCTCTTTTGAAGAGAGGATCATTGCCGGTTTCGATAATGGTGATTACAAAAAATGGCAAGGCTTTACCACCCGCAACGGCAAAAGTTTCTACGCGGCCGCCGTACCGATTAAAGTGAGAAAAGGCTGTATCTGGTGTCATGACACCCCGGAAGTAGCCCACCCTGATATGGTTGCAGAGTATGGAGACACCTCTGGTTACGGCTACGAAGAGGGAGACATTGTCGGCACCCGGATTGTTTATGTCCCCACCGACGCAACCAAGGCGCTGGCCATGACAAAACTTGCCTACCTGGGGGGCACAGTCAGCTTGCTCTTCCTGATCGCTCTGATCGTCATTGACCGCATCATTATTCGCAGCGTGGTGAAACCGATTGAAAATATCGTCGATGTTGCCGGCGATATCAGTCGCGGCAAGATGGATCGCTCTTTCGATGTCGACACCAATGATGAGATCAAATTACTGGCCGATGCGTTTAACCGGATGAAGGTTTCACTGGAAAAAGCGATAAATATTCTCAAAAGATAACTTTTTGCGAGTTACAGCAGGAGGCGGGACAGGGGTTACTGAATATCAGTAACCCCTGTTTTTTTTGACTAATGTTGATAGCGTCGCAAAAAGTCCGCTCAGTGACTCCCCAGCTCGCGAGAGCGGGCAGCGGCGGCGGAAACGGCTTCCATCAGGGTCGTCCGCAGCCCATTTTTCTCCAGGGTACTGACACCGGTAATCGCGGTACCACCGGGAGAACAGACCCGATCACGCAAGATCGCCGGATGCTCACCGGTCTCGCGCACCATCAATGCTGCACCGACCACCGTCTGTACCGCCAGGGCATGAGCAACATCGCGCCGCAAGCCTTCGCGCACCCCACCATCGGCCAGAGCCTCAATCACGGTGTAAATGTAGGCCGGCCCGGAACCGGACAGGCCGGTTGCCGCATCCATCTGCCGCTCATCGATAATCTGCACCTTGCCCACCGCTTCACACAACTGCTTGACCAGGGCCAGATCCTCTTTGCTCGAATGGTGTCCATGACAGATGGCACTGGCTCCTTCACCGACCAGGGCAGGCGTATTCGGCATCACCCGGACAACCCGCGGTGACCCCTGGAAATACCCTTCAATGGTGGTTGACGAAACCCCGGCCAGAATCGAGACAATCAGCTTGTCATCGCGATAAGCCGGAGCAACCTCTTCAAGTACCTCAACAACAATCTGCGGTTTGATGGCCAGTATGACAATCTCGCAACTTCGCATCAGCTCAAGATTATCGGTCGTCAATTCAATCCCATAGGTTTCCAGCAGATGTTCCCGGCGCAATTCGCTCGGTTCCGACGCCATGATCCGCTCAAGGGGAAAACTGCTGGAGAGCAAACCCTTAATCATGGCCTCTGCCATGTTCCCGCCACCGATAAAACCGATTTTTTGCACATTGGTCATCGCTGTTCCCTTTCAAATGCCTGGAGGGGACTGACCTCAGGCCTGTCCCTGGATAATCGGGAGACAGAAGGTGAATTCAGTCCCCAATGATCATTATTTAGTTCCCGACTCGGAAACCTGTCAGTTCCCACCCGGAGTTTCCGGGTGGGAACTGTTTAGCACAGCATTGAAAAAAATGCATCCGCAGAAGAGAAAAGCCGGTGCGATGTTA